>CAYRAD010000360.1:0-3132 GCA_964422135.1 uncultured Vicingus sp. | reverse complement strand
TTGAAGTATTCGTTTACAGGGTGATGTTAATATCCGCAAGAACAAGAATTCATAGAGACCACCATCATAAAACTGGCAGGATAATCTACCGTAAATTTAGCCCTCGAAATAGAAATTCTACGATCTTCTAAAGGCTGGCGAAGCACCTCCAAAACAGTTCTTTTAAATTCTGGTAATTCATCTAAAAATAAAACACCATTATGAGCCAAAGATATTTCCCCGGGTTGCGGAAATCCACCGCCACCTACTAAAGCTACATCAGAAATAGTATGATGTGGGCTACGAAAAGGTCTAACACTTATCAATGAAGTTTCGCTCGAAAGTTTTCCTCCAACGGAATGAATCTTAGTTGTTTCTAAGGCTTCCATCAACGAAAGTGGAGGAAGAATGGTTGGTAGTCGTTTGGCCAACATTGTTTTTCCAGCTCCGGGAGGCCCGATTAATATTACGTTATGTCCTCCTGCGGCAGCAATCTCTAATGCTCGTTTTATATTTTCCTGTCCTTTAACATCTTCAAAGTCAAAATCGACTTTATTTAAATTTTTATAGAATTCTTTTCGGGTATCAACTTCAACTTTCTCTAATGTTATTTTATCATTAAAAAAGTCGATTACCTCTTTAATGTTACTCACCCCAAAAATATCAATATCATTAACAATTGCCGCTTCTTTAGCATTTTCTTTAGGTAAAATAAATCCTTTAAATCCTTCTTTCCGAGCTTGAATGGCAATGGGCAATGCTCCTTTTATGGGTTGTAAACTTCCGTCTAACGAAAGTTCTCCCATAATCATGTAATCTTCAATGCCTGTTTCATTCATTTGTCCGGATGCAGCCAAAATGCCTATGGCAATACTTAAATCATAAGCAGAACCCTCTTTTCGAATATCGGCTGGAGCCATGTTCACAATAATTTTCTTCCCCGGCATCCGGCAACCAACATTCTTTAATGCTGCTGTAATCCGTTGTTGACTTTCTTTTACAGCATTATCCGGCAATCCTACCATAAAGAATTTTATTCCCCTATCTGTATTAACCTCAACGGTTATTGTAATAGCATCAACACCAATTACTGCACTTCCAAATGTTTTAACCAACATGAATTATAGATGTTCTTCAATGTAATGAATTAATGAATGAATTATTTTTATGTGAATTTCCTGTACTCTATCGGCATATTCAGAAAATGGTGCTCTAATTTCCACATCACATTTTTCAGCTAGTTTCCCTCCTGATTTTCCCGTTAACCCAATAACCAGCATTCCTTTTTCCTTTGCTGCAATAGCCGCTTTAATAACATTTGTCGAATTCCCACTGGTACTGATAGCAACCAATACATCTTCTTTTTTCCCCAATGCTTCAACGTAACGCGAAAATACTTCATCGTATCCATAATCATTTCCTACACAACTAATATGTGAAGCATCTGAAATAGAAATTGAAGGAATTGCTTTTCGATTTTCTCTGAATCTCCCTGTTAATTCTTCAGTAAAGTGCATGGCATCACACATCGACCCGCCATTGCCACAAGTGATAATTTTACCTCCACTTTGAATCGCTTTAACAAGAATTCTTCCTGCGTCTTCAATATTTTTTAAGTTATTTTCATCGTTAACAAATTGGTCTAATATTTGTTTTGCTTCTAGAAAATTATTTTTTATTAGCTTTAAGCTCATTTTTAACTAACTTTTAAAATACAAAGTTTTAACATTCAAATTTAGATAATAAATAAAGTATATTTACTTTTATAACCAATATTAGATATAACCTTATGAAAAGAATTTTATTATTTAGTGCTCTATTAATTAGTATGAGTTCTATTCAAGCTCAAGCCAAACAAGATGAAACTAAACTTGACTGCCATCAAAAATATGCAAAAGTTTTCGAAAAAAGAGGAGCTTTTCCTGTTGAAGATGGAATTTACGATAATGTAATCATCACTTTCAGAAAAGGCAGTATGGCTGACTGTTTTTATGGGAAAGTTCAAGTGTTAAATGGCAAAGTGAATACCTACGAAATGTACCTGAAATTTGAAGATAATACCTACGAAAAAATTAAAAGAAAGTATCGTTATCCTGAAGAAGATGTAACCATTGAAGGAGGAATGAGTCGAACCATGGTAACGGTAGATGACGAATTAATAACGGTACTTTTTATTAAAAGCATTCGTCCTAAGAAGAAAAATTATGTGAAAGCTGGAGATCCGGATTTTGATTTTTAAAACAATTTAAAATTTTAATTGCAGGCTTGGTTTACCTAAGCCTTTTTTATATCTTTAAATGAAAAACCCGATTGATGTATTCGAAATGGTACGATTTTGAAAATTTAGGAAAAATCTTTTTTAAATCTTCTTCGATATTCTTTGCCTTTTCTTTGGTTTCATAATTATAGGCTACAAAATTGATAAGTATTTCACCATTTATTTTTACTAAATCTTTAAGTTTTGTAAAAAATTGAGATGTTAGGAATTCTTCCGGAACATCAATTCCTTTAAAAAGATCGACCAAAATCAAATCATATCTTTCGGAACAGGTCACGATAAAGTTATTGGCATCTTCAATAATTATATTCAAGTTGGCATAACAATCTAAACCAAAATATTTATTTCCCAATTCAATAACTTTTTCGTCAATTTCTACAGCATCAATTTTTGGATTATGTTTTAGTTCATCATAAATTATCGTGGGGATACTTCCAGCTCCACATCCTAAAACCAATACATTTTTGATGTTTTTTAATTCTACTTTTGATAATGCTTGACGAAAAACCCGGTGTAAACTGGCAAAAGAATAGTTAGCATTTTTTGCATTCAGAACGTACTTACCGTTTTGTATAGCAACAATTAGTTCGGGATTGTACTCGCTTGTGGTTTTATCCACAACTATCCTACTAATATAACTCAGGTATTTCTGAAAATTGTTCAAGAATAATTTAGTTGATTGGTAAAAGTAAAAAAGCCTTTCCATTAATGGAAAGGCTTTAAGTAATTTATTAAATTATTCTTACATCATTCCGGGCATTCCTCCACCCATTCCTCCCATAGGAGGCATAGCTGCAGCAGCTTCTTCTTCCGGCTCATCAGTAATCACACATTCTGTTGTTAACAATACAGCAGCAATTGATGCAGGGGAGCAG
>CAYRAD010000359.1:0-3146 GCA_964422135.1 uncultured Vicingus sp. | reverse complement strand
AGGTGGAGTTTCCTGATTATCAATTACTGTATCAGCAGGAGTAATGATAGTATCTGAAGGTACAAATGTAGAATCGGGGTTCATAAAAATAGTGGATATACCTGTATAACAACTGGTAACAACAAAAGAACCTGTCAGTTCATCTCCCCAATAACCTGGAGAACCATTTTCCCAAACGGTAAAAGCAGAATCCAGGTATTCACATGAGCCATCATCAATTTCAGCCAAATAATTATAATTAAGTGCTTTTGAATCAGTACAGCCTTCACGTTCTTTCTTTTTACTGCAAGATATAATAACAGCAATAAACAGAACTAAAAAAGTGGCAATTTTTATAGATGTTTTCATAGCTTATTTATACTTGTATTTGGATAAAAGGATGCAATAATAACTTCAAATTTACTTTATTTTTACTTCCTTAAACAATTTTTAACTTTTCTTTCATGTGCTTTCTTTTCTTCCATTGTGTTTTGCTTGTCGTTAAAAAGAATTTTGCAATCACCTGTTTTTAGAGCTTCTTTTTCCGCCAATGCTTTATCAAAATCAGCATCACTAGTATTGTCGCTCATCATGATATCATCTAATTCTTGGTTCTTTTTTACACAATCACAAAAAGACATACCGCCTTCTTCAACAACTTCTTCAGTATTATTGCTTTTCATTGCATCTTGTAAGGATGTTCCTTCAGTTTCATCAACTTCTTCTTGATAAACGCCAGTCGAACTAGTATCTGCTGCTGTTACTTCAGCATTAGCATCATCAGTAAATGTTTCTTCAATAACTTCGTCTTTTATTTCTTTTTTAGGTTCATCGTTACTACAAGAGTTCAGTATTAGTAAAAATGAGAATATGCTTAGTAATGGTAGTATTTTTTTCATAACAATGTAGATTAATGAGTTCTAAAGATAGTTAAAATTTTTAATCAGGCAAAACTCTGGAGGTCGGATAGCTTTTTATAAACACCATTTTGGTTCAGTAATTCGGAATGTGTACCTCGCTCTACGATATTTCCTTTTTGCATAACCAATATTTCATCAGCATGTTGTATCGTTGATAGTCTGTGAGCAATTACAATGGAAGTCCTGTTTTCCATCAATTTGAGTAAAGCATCCTGAACAAGTTTTTCCGATTCGGTATCTAACGCTGATGTGGCCTCATCTAGAATTAAGATAGGAGGGTTTTTGAGTACAGCTCTTGCAATACTTAACCGTTGTTTCTGCCCGCCAGATAAATTTCCGCCTCTATCGCCGATATTAGTTTTGTAACCCTTTTCAGTTTCCATTATAAAATCGTGAGCATTGGCAATTTTTGCTGCTTCAATAACCTGTTCTTTTGTAGGATTTTCAGTGCCAAAAGCAATGTTGCTAAAGATGGTATCATTAAATAAAATAGACTCCTGAGTAACAATTCCCATTAGGCTTCTCAGATTTTTAATGCCTAATTCCTTGATATTGATTCCATCAATAAAAATACCTCCTTTTTTCAGGTCATAAAAACGAGGCAATAAATCGGAGAAAGTAGATTTTCCACCACCCGATTCACCAACCAATGCAATAGTTTTACCTTTTTCTATCCGTACATTTATATTTTGCAATACAGGCTCACTTTTGTAAGAAAAATCCACATCTTTATATTCGATGGCTGAATTGAATTCTGATATTATTTTAGGATTTTCAGGGTTCTTAATGTTGTTTTGGGCAGAAATAATAAAATCAATCCGATCGGCAGAGGCCGCTCCTTTTTGTACGGTGGCATAAGCATTAGAAATTGCTTTTATAGGTTCAAGCAATCTGGCAAAAATTAAAATATAAGTAATAAACTCTCCTCCGTTTAATGTTGTACCACCATCCAATACCAAACTTCCTCCGAAATAAGCAATGCCAACCATTACCGTTGTGCCCAAAAATTCGCTTAGGGGAGATGCCAGATCTTTTTTACGGGTTACCCTGAGGTTAAGTTTTTTATAATGGTTGTTCTGATCCTCAAATTTCTCTTTAGAAAGTTTCTCTGCATTAAATCCTTTAATGATTTTTAATCCTCCCAATGTTTCTTCTACATTGGATAAGATTGTACCAATTTGTTGTTGTGCTTTTGTTGAGGTTCTTTTCAGACTTTTTCCCAATCTGGAAATGATAAAAGCTGTAAAAGGCAATAAAAAAAGTGTAACCAAAGTTAGTTGTGGACTAATATTAATCAAAATAATTAATGAAAAAATAATATTAATGGGTTCTCTGAAAACCATTTCTAGAGATTGAAGAATAGAGAATTCGACTTCCTGTACATCAGAAGTTATTCGGGATATCATGTCTCCTTTCTTATTTTCCGAATAAAAAGAAAGTGGAAGGTCGATCATTTTTCGGTAGATCCGGTCTCTCAGATCTCTTACAACACCTGTTCTTAGCTCTGCGATAAAGAACATGGCCAGATACCTGAAAATATTTTTAAGGAAGAACAAAACGCCAACCAATATACAAACATAAAGCAAAGCCTGAACTTTACTGTTGTCTTCAATATAATGTTGAAGTGTAAAGTTGAAGTAATCAGAAAAATATTGTTTGGTAAATGAAAAATCAGGTTTTTGAGTGATGACTTTTGTTTCCTGATTGAATAACAGGTTTAGAAATGGGATAAAAAGCAGCATAGCAGCCAGCTCTGAAAATACCTGTAAAATATTGAAAACAACATTTAATACGGCATAAATCTTATAATTTAAAGCATACTTTAATATTTTTTTAAGATTGTTCATGCTGCAACAAATGTAGTGAAATTAAAAAACAGTATTATTTAAGTAAAGTGTAGTTTTTGTATTCACCAAACTGATAATTGAGCTTATTTTCTATATATTGCAATAATCTTGTTTTAAAAGGAACAGATCGTTTTGTAGGGTCAAACGAAAATTTCCAGTTGATATTGTTAATTCGTTCCATCATTACTTTAGGATGGCTACCTTCAAATTTACTCAGGAAATCAATATTGGAATAATCGAATTCAGCTACATTTTCAATGTTTTTTTTCATCCAATTATCGTCATGCCACATTTTATTAAAGCTTTCTTGTTTGGCCTGTTGTTCTTTAGGATGTTTTACCCAACCGTAATGGTACATATTTGCATTAATTTGTTTTACCTTTAGCTTGTTTCCATTTTT
>CAYRAD010000358.1:0-3152 GCA_964422135.1 uncultured Vicingus sp. | reverse complement strand
TTGTGGCAAATACTGAAATTATACTTTCAATTGCAATAATGGTGATGAGTATTTGGGTTTATACCCCACCAGGATTCAGTTATTCTCAAAGCAATACTCAAGATTTAGATTCTGAAATTGTAACTGGTCTTGTAAGTTTGGAAATTAGAATTAGTGATGAAAATAGTGTAAGTGTTGAAGTAACACCTAAGTTTAGTAAAAATGAACCAATTGAATTTGATTTTGCTCTTAATACACATAGTGTTGATCTCAGTTTTGATTTAACTGAAATTTCTACTCTTGAAGATGATCTAGGAAATGTGTATGAGCCAATTAGCTGGGATGGTTCTCCACCTGGAGGCCACCATAGATATGGAACTCTTCATTTCCCTGCCCTAAAAGACGGAGCAACTAAAATGAAATTAACAGTTAAAGGGATTGCTAATGTTCCAGAAAGAGTGTTTGAGTGGAGAATATAATAAAATAATAAGGAGATACAAATGAAAAACAAACAAAAAATAAGACATGTAATTAGTCTGATTGTATTATTTGCAATTATACTAACAGCTGGCTGCATTTCCTCGAATTCAAAAGAAAGTGAAATTACAGCTAATGCATTTGCAAGCGGGGTAGATAATAAAATTACATTATACAAGTCCCCAACTTGTGGCTGTTGTGTAGGCTATGCTGCAGAACTTGAAAGAAATGGATTTGATGTTGAGACTATCAAAATAAAAGACATGTCAACTATCAAAACTCAATATGACATTCCATTGAATGTAGATAGTTGCCATACAGCAGTATTTGGAGACTATTTTGTTGAGGGTCATGTTCCAATTGAAGTTGTTACACAGATGCTGATGGATCAACCAGAAATTGATGGTATTGCACTTCCAGATATGCCATCTGGATCAACTGGAATGCCTGGTCAAAAAACAGGGCCTTGGCAAATATATTCCATAACAAATGGAATTGTTGAAGATTATACAATTGTATAAGGAGGAAAAATGAAAAAAACACCTTTAGATAGAAAAGAATTTTGGTTGGGATTAATCCTAGTATCAGTTTTAGGAATTTCAATTATAACTTCTTTAACTGGTGCCGGGGATCCTTTCAAAGATATGAGTATGGATGAAAAGAGAGATCAATTTATTGAACTAAAAGAAGGAATTATGGGTGAAATGATGGGAAAAGGGATGTATAAATGTTGTTTAGAAAAAGCATGCACCTATTGTATTGAAAAAGATCCAAAACATGGAGAAGGAGCTGAATGTAGTTGTCTTGAAGATATTGTAAATGGATTACACCCTTGCGGAGAATGTATTGGTGAAATCTTAGAAGGACATGGGAATCCATACCTAACTGAGTACTTTGCAAAAGCAATTGCAGAAGAAGTTGGAGAGGAACATATTGATACCCTTAGATTAATTATTGAAGAGAAATATGATAAACCTGTAGAAGAACAGCTATAAGGAGATAAAAATGAACAATGTAGATCTAGAAAAAATGAAGGCTTTTGCAGAGGAGGTTCAACAAAATCCTTCAAAAGCAAAGAAAACAAAACAAATTGAAGGAATATGGAATTTTGATGAAGATAAAGCTCAGTTCTCAAGTACATTGAAATTTCCTAATGGAGAAGCAGTTATTGAAGCAGAGATGCCTCCATTTATGGGTGGTAAAGGAAGGAGTCCAGATCCAATTCAGTATTGTTTGTATGGTTTAGCTTCATGTTATACTGCAACATTTGTATCAATTGCAGCTGAGGCTGGAGTTAAACTCCAGGAAGTTAAAGTTACAGCTTCAAATCAACAAAATCTTTTGAGACCAATGGGATTGAGTGATGATCCTCCAGTAGAAGGAGTAAATCTTTCATTGAATGTGAAAAGTAATGCTTCCGAGGAAAAAATTCAAGAACTTGAAAAGCTTGCAAATGAGAGATGTCCTGGAGTTTATTGTTTGAGGAATCCTATTGAACTAAATACAAACATTAAGTTTGATTAAAAGGAGGTGAAAAATGGCTAAAACAACATTAAATCCATTGGCATTTGGTTACTCAGCTGCTATTGTTTCTGCAGGAATTATGCTGCTATTGGGAATACTTGGAAATCTTGGACTTTACATGAATGGAGTAAATGCTATGATGCAAATGCACATGTATTTCTCATTAAGTATCAGCGGAATAATTGCCGGAATGATTGAAGCCGCAGTTATCAGCTTTGTCATTGGATATGCTTTTGGATGGGTTTATAACAAATTTATATAGATATAGATAATTGATAAATTAATGAGCAAAAAAAGCGTAAAACGATTATATAGTTTCTTAAATGCAAAATGGTACGACCCATTAATCCGCATTTGGGAAAAATTGTTTATGTCTAAAGCTGAGACTTATTTGGACAAATTTTTAAAAAATAATCTGGATAAATCCAAAACAGTTTTAGAGCTGGGATGTGGAACTGCAGCTAATGTCAAAAAAATAGATACTCTTGGGAGGTCATATAAAAACTATACAGGATTTGATTTTTCTCCAGACATGCTGGCAATTGCAAGAACTAAAACTAAAGATAATCCACATGTAAAACTCCAAAAAAAAGACATTACCTCTTTAGGAGATGTAAAAAAGAAATTTGATATAATTTTGAGCACCTGTGTCTTATCACACCTAGAAAACCCGTCATCTGTTGTAAATGAAGCCCAGAAACTATTAACAAAGAATGGAAAATTTTTCATAATTGCCCTGACAAGACCAAAATGGTATCTCAATTTTTGGATGGCACCATTAATGAAACTGGGAAGCACTAACTTTATCAGCCAAGAGGAAATTAACAGATTTAAAAATGTAAAAAAGAAAATAAAATCAAAAACAAATCTAGTTACTGTAATTGAGATTAATAAAAATACAAATAACAAAGGTTATTAAATACTCAAATCAATTGAACAGGCCGTTATAATGACTAAAAAAACTCACCTAAACATAGAGGGAATGCACTGTGCGAGCTGCGCTCATACCATTGAAAAAAATGTAAAAGCATTAGAAGGGGTTTCAAAAGCAAATGTTAACTATGCTGCTGAAAGTGCAAAGGTTGAATTTGACCCAGAGAAAGTCGGGGAAGAAAAAATAGTTGAAAAAATACAGGATCTTGGGTACAATGCTTTTACTCAGGAAAGTTTTC
>CAYRAD010000357.1:0-3167 GCA_964422135.1 uncultured Vicingus sp. | reverse complement strand
TACTTATCAACTTTATCCTTCCTTTTGTTAGTTCCATTCCCTTTGAATGATGTTGCTGTTTTTTATCCTTCTTTTCCTTCAGGCTTCTTTCAATTCCTATTCCTTCATCAACAATATTTATGATTAGTTTATCTTCCTGTTTCAACACATCAATAATAATATTACCCGGTTTGTTGGATGGCAAAATGCCATGCCAAATCGAATTTTCCACAAAGGGTTGCAACAACATAGAAGGTATCTTTATGGATTGAGGTTCAACATGTTTATCTACATTAATTTTATAACTGAATTTATTCTGGAACCTCATTTCTTCCAATTTCAGATAAAGGTCAATTCTCTCAATTTCATCGTCTAAATAAATTTCATTTACCAATGAACTGTCAAGGTTTTTTCTCACCAATTTTGCAAAACTGGAAAGGTAACGGTTGGCAGCTACTTTATCCTGTCTGTTAATATAGTATTGAATGGAATTAAGAGCATTAAAAATAAAGTGTCTGTTCATGCTGGCATTTAAAGCCTGCTGCTCTAGTGACAGCATTTTTGATTTATCCATAATAAGTTGCGTAGCCCGTTTTCTCTCATCAATTTTTTTCTTTCTTTTTATAATTAACCAAATAATGGTTGATATAGCAATAAAAGATAAAGCATAAAACCACCAGGTTAACCAAAAAGGTGGCCTGATGGTAAACGAAAAATTAACAGGTTTTGTCCATACTTTCATATCTGTTGTTGCAGAAAGTTGAAAAGTAAAATCGCCATTGGGAATATTAGAGTACGTTACAAATGTGGATGTTGTTACCGGCTGCCAGTTTTCATCAAACCCATCTAATTTAAAACGGTATTTAACTTTATCAGGGCTGGTATGGTAAATACCCACAAAATCGAAAGTTAAGTGGTTTTTGTTGTATTTCAGTTCCAGGTTTTTTGGAAGCATGGTTTTTTCGTCAATACCTGTCGCATACTTGGTAAAATCCTTTTTCTCAAAAAACAATCTAATCCCTTTAATCAAAACTATTGGTAAAGTTGATGTAGTGCTTTTTGCATTTAGGGAATGCTTCATTAATCCGTAACTGGTACCAAACCATAAATTTCCTTCATCATCGATAAATGACGCATTTTGATTGCACTCCAAACTTTTTAATCCGTCTAAATTCGAATATCGGATAAAATCCGTTTCTATAAAGGTTTCCGTTTCAGCAACGTTTAATTGATAAAGCCCATAATTGGTACCAATCCATAGGTTGTCATTATCATCTAATTGCAAAAAATTGATATTATTTGAAGCATAATTATCTGGAATTCTAACCTTTTTAAATTTATTGTTTTTGTAAATAACCAATCCTTTATTTGTACCAATCCATAACTTTTTATTTCTGTCTTTAACAATGCACATCACACTAATATCCGGTAAGCCGTTAGAAACATCAAATTTTGTTGCTTTATGTTTCTTAATATCATAGCGGAATAACCCATCCGAAGAACAGAACCAAATGGCTTTATTCTCTTCGTTATAAATGTATCTTATATTTCTGCTAATCCCTTCAATTTCGCTATAGTTGTAAATACTGTCGTTGTTAGTAAACAATACTGATAAGCCCTCCTTTGTACCAATCCAGATATTACCCTTACTGTCTTCTCGTAAAGCATAAACTTTTTTAGCATTTAGTCCCTGTTTGCTATTATAGGTTTTAAAATGCTTACCGTCAAAAACAGAAATTCCATTTGAAGTACCAAACCAAATACGGTTATCTTTTGCAATTACACTGCACCAAACGGTATTGTTCCCTAATCCATCTTTAGTAGTAAAAGATTGATTGCCATTTTTACCAATCAAACATACTCCACTGCCATAAGTTGATAACCAAATATTTTCTTCATTATCTTCAACTACCGACATTATTACATTACTGCTTATGCCATCTGCCTGGGTATAACTTACAAAGTTTTCGTTTGTAAATTTGACCAATCCTCCTCCATCAGCTCCTAAAAACAAATTACCATAATTTCCTTCAATAGCACAATTGATATTGTTACTACTTAAGCCATCCTTTTTGGTAAATTTTTTAAATTCATTCTGATATAATTTGGATATTCCATTCTTGGAAACAAACCAATAAGAACCATCCAATCTTTTACAAAATGCCCTGATGTGATCGCTAATTAAACCATTACCGGTAGTATAGTTGACTATTTGGTTTTTCGAAATATGAAAAACCCCATCTCCGAATGTTGAACACCAAACACTTTGATCTTCTTCAATAAAAATCTGGGTAGCATTGATGTTTCTTATGGTATCTTTAATGTTAAATTTAGAGTCGATAAGAGAAACACCTTTCCTCGTAGCCAACCATTTATTACCTTTTTTATCAACAAAAATGTTTCTTACATAATTATTGTCCTCGCCACCGGGCAAGGTGATGTATGTATAGGTTGTGTCGCTGAGGTAAACTACTCCTCCTCCATCTGTGCCTAACCATATTTTACCACTCTGGTCTTCTGTTATGGACAACACAAAATTTTCACTTAACTCATCTTTAAATTTAATATTATGAAATGAATAACCATTATAAACAGAAACCCCACCCTGCGTTCCTATCCAAATCCTGTTTTTGCTGTCGGCACATAAGGCATCTATCTGATTTTTTAACAAGCCGTCATCGGTCGAATAATTCTCGAAATTTATCCCGTCAAATTTAGATAAACCACCTAAAGTTCCTATCCAAACATAGCCATCCTTATCCTGACAAAGAGCTTGAATCTGAGATTGAACTAAACCATCTTCTATAGAATAGTTAATAAAATTATATTGTTGTGTATATGCTTTTGTTGAAACTAAAAGCACAATAAAAAACGAAAAATGCTTCGATAAACTCAACATGATAAAAAAAGGTTTTTCAAACCTCTCTACAAATTCTTTCATTCAGGATTCACTTAAAATGTTTTTATGGCATCTATAAAACCTGCTAATTTTCTTCGGGCAACTGGGATTGCAACTCCCGAATCCATAATGGCTACATTTCCATCATGTCGGTTAAACTCTTTTAAGTGGAATCTTGTATTAATAATGTGAGATTTATGAACCCTGTAAAATATTTTTTCATCTAACACTTTTTCATATCTTGCTATGGTCATGCTGCTGGTCAGTTTTTCTCCATTAGATAAAAATA
>CAYRAD010000356.1:0-3176 GCA_964422135.1 uncultured Vicingus sp. | reverse complement strand
ATGAAAATACATTAGATTTATTAGTAGAATTATGGCCTATGTTGAATACCGGCTTTGTCACTGCTTATAATATTTCAGTTAAGAATATTTATAGCAAATATGGGATAAAAGCAATTCAAACGGATGATATTAATTCATCAGTATACCTTAACCAATTAAAAGAGTTAGATATAGATGTTGTTCTTTCCATTTCACCTCCACAATTGTTTGGAAAAGAACTATTGAACTTACCTAAGATAACCTGTTTAAATGCACACGGAACATTATTACCAAGACATAGAGGTGTTTTTGGAAGTTGGTGGATGTTGTACAAAGGAGATAAGGAAATTGGTGCCACCATTCATACTATGGAAGAAAAATTAGATGCTGGTGTAGTGGTTTGGCAAAAAGAAATACCAATGCCAAAAAATGCTACACAATATACAATTGCTTACTATACTAAAAAAATAATGGCAGAGGGGTTAGTTGAACTATTAGGTCAACTAGCTACTAATAAACTTCAGTCGATAAATTCTTCTTATCAAGAAAGTTATCACAGAGCACCTACCAAAGAACAAGGTAAGGATTTTCATAAGAAAGGATTTAGGGTAGTAATCTGTTCCGATGCAAAGTTTGCTCTTTCAAAAAGTTTTTAAGCAACATGGGTTAAATAATTCTAAAAAGATTTAGAAGCTTCATTCCTATTTTTTTGTACTATTGTTTAAGAATGGGAAAAAAAGCAGATACTATCTTGTTTTATTTAGGCCATCCGGCACATTACCATAATGTTTCGGTAGTTGTTAAGAATCTTTCAGATAAAGGGTTTAATGTTATTTTAGTTGCTAGAAGTAAAGATGTTTTATTTGAATTGTTGGAAGGGGTACCTTATCAAATCATTTACTTAAAACCAAAAAAAGGAAAAGGTAAATTATCACTTATCGTTACTGTTGTAAAACGCGAATTTATTCTTTTTAAAATTGCTTTAAAAGTAAAACCAAAAATATTAATCGGTACCGATATTGTAATAACCCATATAAGTCGATTATTAGGTGTTCCATCGGTAATTCTGAATGAAGATGATGCTGAAGTTGTACCTTTTTTAGCAAAATTTGGTTTCAGATATGCAACAGCAGTTTTTTCTCCAAATAGTTGCAACATATCCCCATATAACGATAAAAAAATAGGATACAATGGCTACCATGAATTGGCTTATTTACATCCCAACTATTTTACTCCAGATAAATTAAAAATAAAGGAATTGCTTCAAGAAGGAGAGAACTATTTTATCTTGAGATTTGCTGAATTAATTGCCTATCATGATGAAGGAAAAAAAGGAATCAATTTAAGTATTGCAAAAAAACTTATCGAAAAATTAAGCCCCTTTGGTCGGGTTTACATCACTTCTGAGCGAAAACTTGAACCCGAATTGGAAGAATACCGTATAAAAATTAATCCTAAAAATATGCATGATGCAATTTATTTTGCACAAATCTATATTGGAGATAGCCAGACTATGGCGGCCGAAGCCGCAGTATTAGGAACTCCTTCAATAAGATTTAATGATTTTGTAGGTAAATTGGGTTATCTGGAAGAATTAGAGCACAAGTACGGATTAACTTTTGGGGTTCCGACAACTGACCCCAAAATGCTTTTTGATAAAATAGATAAATTATTGAAAGAAGAAAACTTAAAAGCAGCTTTTAAAAAAAGAAAGCAAGAAATGTTAAGGGAATGTGTTGATGTGGCTCAATTATGGACCGATTACATTATTAATAAAATAAAGTAAACAGAACTTCTAAGATAAATGGATAAACGAATAATCATACAGGAACAAGGAGAGAAGGTGTATGATTATCTTGCTCAATATTTAAATATTGAAAAAAATAATCTGGAAGTCATTAAAACAACCACTTTATTTAACATCATTAAAATTCCTAACAAAAAAAATGGAATCGTTAATCTGAACAAGATCAACGACATTAAAAAAATGAACGATTTTTTTAAAGCTGTTAATGAGAAATTAAATGACAATGGAATTTTTATAGGTTGCGTTGAAACAAAAGTGGAAAGAAGAAAGAGATTGTTTCGTAAATACCCAATTATTTTAGCCCAAATTTATTATTTGTTTGATTTTATTTTCAAACGAGTTTTTTCTAAATTATGGATCACCAAATGGCTTTATTTCTTTGTGACAGCAGGAAGGAATCAGGTATTATCTAGGGCGGAAGCTTTAGGTAGGTTGGTTTATTGCGGTTTTGAAATTATTGATGAATGTGAAATAGGTAACATTAATTATTTTGTAGTGAAAAAAGTTAAAACCGTTGAAAGCGTCAAAGAACCCCGTTTCAGCATTCTGTTTAAAATGACTAGAGTGGGGAAAAACGATAAACCTATTGTGGTATATAAAATAAGGACCATGCACCCCTATGCTGAGTACTTACAAGAATATGTCTACCGAATCAATGACTTAGAGAAAGGAGGGAAGTTTAAAAATGATTTTAGGGTAACGACATGGGGCAAGGTATTAAGAAGACTATGGATTGATGAGTTACCAATGTTGTTTAACCTTTTTAAAGGCCAGTTAAAATTAGTGGGAGTTCGGCCTTTGAGTCAGCATTACCTGAGTCTTTACACCAATGAATTAAAAGAAAAACGAAAAAAAGTAAAACCCGGATTGGTACCTCCTTATTATGCAGATCTTCCAAATACTTTAGACGAAATTATGGAGTCAGAAATAAAATATATTGATGCTTATAGAGATCAACCATTTAATACGGATTTAAGATATTTTTTTAAAGCTTCTACCAATATTTTAGTAAATAGTGCCAGAAGTAATTAATTTTACATACATGCTAAAGAAAATTTTCCTTTTAACTTTATGCAGTTTCTTTTTTAGATGGGTTCATTCTCAGGTGGTGTTGCAACCAATAACTTCCAGTGTGTATGAGTTTCTGGATGAGATGGCTCAAATGAAATACATTGAACTGAATTCTGCCGTAAAACCGTATTCCCGAATGTTTATTGCTCATAAATTGCAGGGAGTTGAAGAGCATAAAGAGGAATTGAATAAACGACAGCAAAAAGAATTAGCTTTTTATTTTCAGGATTTTAATAAGGAACTCAAACCAAAAGGAGAATTTAAAAAGAGAAAAGACCTTTTCTTCTATAAAGACAGTCTTTTTACTTTTACTGTTAAC
>CAYRAD010000355.1:0-3186 GCA_964422135.1 uncultured Vicingus sp. | reverse complement strand
AGAAGTAAAGAAAGAAGCACCAGTTGCTGAAGAAACTCCTGCTAAAGAAGTAAAGAAAGAAGCACCAGTTGCTAAAGAAGCTCCTGCTAAAGAAGTAAAAGCTGAAGCAACAGAAGAAGTTCCTGCAAAAAAAGAAAAAAAAGACGAAGCTTAATTTCTAATGAATATTGAAGAGTGTTATTATTTAGGTTACACTTCTAAAGTTCATGGAAAACAAGGAGAGCTCATCGTTAAACCCGATGTAGATTTTCCTGAAGAATATACCAATCTGGAATCAGTACTTATCCAATTAAATAAAAAGGATAAGACACTGGTTCCTTTTTTTATTGCCAATTCTCAGGTGCTTAATAATAGCACCTTAAAAATAAAGATAGAAGACATCAACTCTTTTGAGGAAGCCAAAGCTCTTGTTGGAAAAGAACTTTTTTTACCTTTAAACTCCTTGCCTAAACTAAGTGGAAACAAATTTTATTACCACGAGGTAATCGGTTTCGAAGTTATTGACAGTGAAAAAAGCAACATCGGAAAAATAAAACAAATCTTAGATTATCCTACTCAAGCTATTTTTGAAATTATTAATGAGGAAAATAAAGAAATTTTAATTCCGATAACTGATGAGATTATTACCAAAGTAGATCGGGAAAACAAAACCATAGAAATTACTACTCCCGAAGGTTTAATTGATATCTATTTGGAATAAATACGTTATTTTTGATACATAATGCGACTAAACAATAGATGTTGTTTATTTGATTGTTGTGGTGCATATAAAAAAATGAGAATTCTAACAATTATCATACTCTTTGTAGCACAATTATCTTTTGGGCAAGATAGTTCGGTTTTTCACAAAGAAATTCCACGTTATGAATCAGGAGAACTCTCAGTTTATTTTGAATCAACTAGAAAAAATGAGAAGTTACTTGAACTTGACACAATAGAAAACGGATTTGATTCACTGCAAATTCGTATTTGGTATCATTACCCAAAATTTAGACCTCCAAAAAACATCTTTATTATAAAAAACCAAAATAGCAAATGGACTTCTTTACTCTACAGTTATGATACAGATTCTATTGAAACAATAACCCCAAAATCAAGCATCTCTAGAACTTTAGACAAACTCTTTCTTTATGACATTTTAACCCTTCCAAATATGCATGACATTGATGGACTTGAGGATAACTGGGTAGATGGCGAATCATATACAATTGAAATTTCGGATAAAAAACATTATCGATTGTATAATTATCACGTTCTATAGCATTTTGAAAAAAAATTCCCTGAAGTCAAAAAAATGGTTAAAATTTTAAAATTATTGGAAAAAGAATTTAATATTCCATTAGCACATTAGAAATAAAAAAACTCCGCTACCGCAAGGCTCCGCCTTGTGGCTCTTAAAACAAGTTGTATCAACCCGTTGTGCATTATAATTTAAATGAAACCATAAAGCAGAGCCTTGCTGCAACTAGGAGTAATTTGGAATTAAAACGAATTTCTAAAGACTCTAGTTTCGTTAAAACGAATGATATTGCATATCTTCGTTTTGCCAAAACTCGTCTTAACCTTTGACCGTTGGGTATAATGCTAAAAAAGTATATTCATAAACAATTAAAATTAAATAATTATGAAAACAAAAAAGTTGCTTTGTGTTATTCTACTGTTCAATACTCTAATATTATCGGCTCAAACTAACTTTACCAGAGACCCTATGAATCCTATATTAACGGGAACTTCAACCACTATCACGAACATCTGCGACCCAAGTGTTCTGTACGATAACGGTACGTTTAAAATGTGGGCAGGGTGTGTAGAATCTGATGTTAATTATGCCTCCATTTGTTATTCAGAATCCCTTGATGGAACAAATTGGACAACACCAATAATTGTATTCTCTCCTTCCAATGCCTCAGGAGCATGGGATAATTCTAAAGTTGAAATCCCAACTGTTATTAAAGATACTACCGAATCAGACACATTAAAGCGATACAAAATGTGGTACGGAGGAGCTGACTCTCTTGCTCCAAATGTTGTAGACAGCATGGGTTATGCTTATTCTCATAACGGCATTAATTGGACTCGGCTTCCGGCAGCTCAATCACCTTTCGGGCAAGATGGATTAGTGCTTGAACCAGGATTGGTAGACGGTGATGCTGGTGTAGTTTCCGATCCTACAGCACTAAAGATAGGCTCTACATACCATGTTTGGTACAATTCATTTGGAAGCGGTGACAGTATTTACATCAGTCATGCCACAACACCTGATGGAATAAACTGGACGCGAGATGTCTCAAATCCAATATTAAGCCCAACTGTACCATGGGAAAATTACGGTACAGGAACAATTTCTGCGGATGTTTCACACCCGACGGTAATGTGGGATGGCTCACAATTTCAAATGTGGTATGGTTCATTTGACTCGACTATATTTGTTCGCTATGATGGCATTGGTTATGCCTCATCACCTGATGGCACAAATTGGATAAAAGATGTGAGTAATCCTGTATTTACTCCCGACCTTTCCAAACCAGGTGAACAAATTGGTATGTCCTCTGGGCCAAGTGTCGTGCTGGTTGGCAACACATATCATCTTTTCTATTGTGCTATTGACAATTTAGCCACACGAAACATCTTACATGCGAGCGGACTATCTGTAACTGGAGTTTCAGAGAATAAGAACAATGTGGAAAGCTCTGCTATTATTTACCCCAACCCTTTTAGTAAATCAGCTCTTTTGGTTTTTCAGAATCAAAATAATACGCCTCATATACTGTCGATATACAATCTTCAAGGACAGCTTGTCCAATCAAAAACCAATATAACAACGAATCAAATTAAAATAAAACGAAATGGACTGACGGACGGATTGTACTTTTTTGAATTGCAGTCTCATCATAAGATTAGAGCTACTGGTAAGTTGTTGGTAAAATGAATCACTGGTTACACAAAAGCTATACGCAATGCCCTTCGGGACACTGTGTATAGCCAAACCCATTACCTAAAATCACTTCTTAATCCCAAAAGGCACTTTTAGGTTAAACACTACATTCCTACCCATGTCGTAAATCCCATCCGCTTTTAAACGCGATAAATGGTTGTAATACCTACGGTTCAACAAATTGGTCGCTCCTATGCTTACTTCCAGCTTTTGCTTGCCAATCATCACATCTCCACCTATTTTAGCATCGA
>CAYRAD010000354.1:0-3198 GCA_964422135.1 uncultured Vicingus sp. | reverse complement strand
GCCAACAATATGCAATATGCAATGGATGAAATTGTATCAATATTGGAAGAAAAATATGAGATTGATGTTGAGGTTTCAAGTGGTTCGTCCGGAACCTTGTCAACTCAAATAAAACAGGGAGCACCTTATGATGTTTTTATATCAGCCAACATGAAATATCCAAAAAGTCTTTTTAATGATGGATTAACTGTTGATACTCCGAGAGTTTATGCTCATGGTTCTATAGTGTTATGGACAATGAAAGACATTGATCTTGATGCCGGATTAAATTCATTGTTGGATAAAAAAGTTGTAAAAATTGCTGTTGCCAATCCAGAAACTGCTCCCTATGGTATTGCAGCTGTTGAAGCACTAAATAACAGCAAGCTTTATGATACCCTAAATGCCAAAATTGTTTATGGAGAAGGTGTTTCACAAGTTAATCAATATATCGAATCCCAATCTGTTGATGTTGGTATAACCAGTAAATCGGTTATTTTTTCACCAAGTTTAAAAAACAAAGGAAAGTACAAAGAGGTAAACAATAAAATTTACACACAGATTGATCAGGGAATAGTAATCATTAATCGAGGTGAAGAAAAGGATTATAAAAATGCCAAACTATTTTATAATTTTATGTTTTCACCAGAAGTTAAAATAATTTTAACAAATTTTGGTTATCAAACAAATAACTTAAATGATTAGTTGGGAGCCGTTTTTTATTACTTTTAAACTAGCGTTAATCACTACCATAATATTATTTGTGGTATCTATTCCTATTGCTTATTGGTTGGCTTATTCAAAAGTTAAAATCAAATTCTTTTTTGAAGCCATTGTAAGTTTACCTTTAGTGCTTCCTCCATCCGTTTTGGGATTTTATCTATTAATGGCATTTAGTAACCAAAATGCTTTTGGAGCATTTTTAGCTGAATATTTTGACATCACTATACCATTCACTTTTACAGGATTAGTGATAGGTTCTGTTATTTACAGCTTTCCTTTTATGATTCAGCCCATTCAGGCGGGGTTTCAAGGTTTACCATTAGCACTCAAAGAAGCCTCATACACACTTGGAAAATCAAGATTACAAACACTAATAAAAGTATTATTACCCAATATTAAATCGTCTTTATTAACTGGAATTGTATTGAGCTTTGCTCATACTATTGGTGAATTTGGTGTTGTATTAATGATTGGTGGAAATTTAAATGAAACCAGAGTTGCTTCTATTGCCATTTATGATAGAGTTAATAAATTAGATTACAGTACTGCACACACTTATTCGTTAATCTTATTATTATTTAGTTTCACTATTCTTACACTGGTTTATTTATTCAATAAAAAAGGAATTAGAACTTTAAAATGATAAAATTCGATTTACATAAAGAATTTGTTTCTCGTGGAAAAAAAATAAATATTCACTTAAATGCTGAATGTGAAGAAGGGAGAATAATTACTGTTTATGGTAAATCAGGGGCAGGGAAAACTACCTTGTTAAGAATGCTGGCAGGATTAACAAATCCTGATAAAGGTAAAATATCGATTGGTGATGAACTTTGGTATGATAGCTCAAAAAAACGAAACCTTAAAATAAATCAACGACACATTGGATTTGTTTTTCAGGATTATTCCTTATTCCCAAACATGAATGTTTACAAAAACATCATGTATGGAGTTGAGGATAAAACGGAAAAAGAGTTAATTGACAGAATTATTGAAATTGCTCATCTTAGTGATTTATTAGACAGAAAACCAAATAGCTTGTCAGGAGGGCAACAGCAAAGAGTTGCCTTAGCAAGAGCAATTGCCAGAAAACCTAAATTATTACTTTTAGACGAACCACTTTCTGCCTTAGATACAGGGATGAGAAGAATTTTACAGGAAGAAATATTGTCTTTGCAAAAAGTAATAAAAACAACAATTATTATAGTTACCCATCATTTACCTGAGGTATTTAAATTAGCCGATGAAGTGCTTTTATTGGAAAATGGAAGTTTTACAAAAAAAGGTACGGCAACAGAGGTTTTTATGGGTATAAAAGATAAAAAAACAGACCTGATTGGTGAAATGCTCTCGATAGAAGAACATGATGATGCTAAAATAATGAGAATTTTAGTTGATGGCAAAATTGTAAATGTTAACCTTCCTAATGATAAATAAATTTAATCGTATTTAATTCTATTTATATAAATTGCTGTCGCAGTAAAGCAACAAACAGCTAAAACAGTTAATATTAATAAACTATTACCCTCAATCCCACTATTAAAATCCACTTGTATAATTGCTTTTCTGATAATATCACTTAAGTGAGATAACGGATTGTATTTAGCAATATTCTCTAACCAAGATGGCAATCCCTTATTCGGAACAAGTGCTGTACTTGTAAATATTACCGGCAAATTAAAAAGATTTACAAATGTTGCCATCAGCTCTGAAGTTTTTGTTTTTAAAGCAATAAAACAAGCTATGGATGCATAAAAATAAGTAAAAAAGAAAGTTGCTAAAATCAATTTCAGCAATCCATTTAAGCTAATTACCATATCTGTTACTCCAATAAAATAACCAATAATTAACAAGATGATAACCTGAATAATAATTCTTGTGTAATCAGCAAAAATTTTAAAAAATAATGCTAAAACTTTTGATAAAGGTGTAAAATTATACCGGCCAAAAAAATCTGTTTGAAAATCTTTAATATACAATATTCCTGACTGAGAACTAGACTGAATAACTGTCATAGCACAAATACCAGGCAATAAATAAGCTAAATAATTACCTCCTTCAACAGGTATTTTTTTCTCAAATAAAAAACCAAAAATAGTTAACCAAAAAAGAGGCTGAACAAAAGAAAACACCAAATGAATCGGACGGTAATAGAGTTTCTTCCACATCCGCAAGCAAATATAATATCCTGATAATAAACTATTCATTTCTTCCTTTTTTTATTCCCTTTACCTTTCTTTTCACCTTGTTTTTCAACTAGTGATAGCTTATTAAAACCCACTAAAGTAGATTGTAAATTATTGTTACAACTCCGTGTGCTCGATATTTTTAAACTGTGTACTGTTTTAAAATCGGCAATTTCTTTAATTAAATTAGCCTTATTAGGGCAAGAAACTATTAATCGATTATGGTGTTTAACAAAAGATATTTCATTACCAAAATTAACATCAAAATCTATTGCTTGCTTAAAATCAATTTCTTCTAAATAGTAAGGAT
>CAYRAD010000353.1:0-3231 GCA_964422135.1 uncultured Vicingus sp. | reverse complement strand
TTAAAATTGAAATTGAAATGAGCTCCATTATCTGAAAATATTTTTAGATTTCCATGAATTTGAATAACCAAAATTTGCACTAAATTTAATCCTAAGGATTCTAAATTATCCATGTCAAAATCTTTTGGAAAACCAACTCCATTATCTTTATAAATTACTTCAATATTAGCGTCCGTTTTAATCATTTCTATTTCAATTCTGTTTTCATCAGTTTTATCAAAAGCATATTTAATTGAGTTGGTAATTAGCTCATTAAAAATTAATCCCAAGGGTATGGCAAACTCTATCGTTATAAAAATATCATTGATTTTTACGGATGTATTAATGTGCTGTTGATTATCACTTTTATCAATTAAATGATCCATTAATTGATGTATGTAATCGTTCATATCTATTTTAGAAAGATCACTTGATAAGTACAATTTTTCATGAACCAAGGACATGGAAGCTACTCGGTCTTTAGCTTCTTCAAGTGCTTTTTTAACATCATTGTTTTCTGTATTATTAGCATGTAAATTCAATAGACTTGATATCACCTGAAAATTGTTTTTTACCCTATGGTGTACTTCTTTAAAAAGTACATCTTTTTCCTTTATCGTTTGGGTTAACACCTCATTCCTTTTTGCACGCTGTTTTACGTTAAAATAGAAGAAAATAATTAATCCTAAGCATAACAATAATCCAAAGGCCAAACTTATATTAAGAATATTCTTACTGGCAATCTCGGCTTTGTTCTTTGACAAAACAATTGTATTTATTTCTTCCTTTTTGGACAGATTTTGAATAATTAATTGTTTTTTCTCATTTTCATATTCAGCCTGTAATTTTTGAATATTCTTTAAACTTTCTTCATTCATTAAACTATCCTTTACTGCATAATAAAGCTTATAATATTGAAGTGCCAATTTATCTTTTCCCAGTATTTCGTATGTTTCATAATACCTTTGGTAACAATCTCTTAATTGAGTAGTTGCGTCAATTTGTTTAGCAATTTTTTCACTTTCATTTAATTTTTCAAAACACTTTTTATAATCTCCCAACTCTCTATAAACTGTTCCTAAATTTATGAGGCTCATGGCCAATCCATATTGATCGTCAATGTCTCGCTTAATATCGATGGATTGCCTATAATATTTCATAGCTTTTCCATATTTTTTTCTCAATTCATAGATTAATCCTATGTTATTCAGGGTCATTGCTTCACCATATAAGTCTTTAATTTCCTTTTTAATAGCTAAAGATTCAGAATAATAAAACTGAGCCATAACGTATTCTTCATTATTTTGATATAAGAGACCTATATTATTGTAAGTCATGGCTAATCCGTGTTTATCATCAATCTCTTTTTTAATGGTTACTGATTTTTTATAGTATTCCAGTGATTTATCAAAATCTTCTAAATCTTTATACACATTTCCTATATTATTAAGTGTCATGGCAACATCATATTTATCGCCTAATTTCTCTTTTATTCTTAGCGATTGTATGTACAATTTAAGTGCTTTGTATAATTGCCCTTGATCGTAATAAATTACTCCTATTCCATTATAACAGGTGGCCATACCTGACATATCATTGGCCTTTGTATAGGAAGCCAGCGATTTGTTTAAATTGTCTTTACTTTTCAACAATTCGCCTTTATAATAATATGCTACAGCCAATAAATTATATGACTTTGCAATGTATTTAAGCTTATCAAGCTTCTTAGATAATTCGATAGAAATAATGGCATATTTAATAGCTATATCAGGTGAGGAATAATTTTGTTTAATATACTGATGTAAGGCTTGAACTTTTATAGAATCCACTTTTGAATTTTGATAAATATTCAATAAAGAATCACCCTCATTTTGTCCAACAACAGTAGAAACAAAACAAAAATTTATACCTAACACTATTATGATGTAAAGTGTTTTCACAAAATGAATATACACAATTTATTTAAACTAGAGATTAAACTAAAAAACCCTTAGTTAAAATAACTAAGGGTTTTTAATATCATAATAGCAGTTACTAAGCTTTAGCTTTCTTGCTTTTTCTGGTAACTCTTCTTTTTGGTTTTTTCTCTTCTTTAACTGGCTCTTTATAATTAGGATCGAAAGTTGAATCCACTAAAATTCTTCCACAATGTTCACACACCAATATTTTTTTATGATTTTTAATATCCAATTGTCTTTGTGGTGGAATTTTATTAAAACATCCTCCACACGAATCCCTTTGTATCGTAACAACAGCTAAACCATTTCTAGCATTACCCCTAATTCTTTTATATGCTTTAATTAATCGGTCATCAATAACTTTCTCTGCTTTTCCCGATTTTTTTAAGAGTTTCGTTTCTGTTTCCTGAGTTTCTTCGGTAATTTCGTCCAACTCATTTTTTTTATTTTCTAAATCTTGTTTTCGTCCATCCAAATATTCTTTGGCTTCTTCAATTTTTTCCTTTTTAGCTGCCAACTGAAACTCACCTTCTTTAATTCTCTTCTCAGCTAATTGTATTTCCAAATTCTGGAACTCAACTTCTTTAGTAATGGCATCAAACTCCCTGTTATTTCTAACTTTATTTTGTTGCTCTTCGTATTTCTTAATTAGGTTGTTTGAATCTTTAATACTATTTTTTTTGTTAGAAATTTCTATCGAAAGGTCTTCTATCTCCATGTTCAATTTATCTAATCTCGTGCTAAGCCCTTCAACTTCATCTTCTAAATCCTGAACCTCTAATGGAAGCTCTCCTCTTACTGTACGAATTTTATCAATAGTAGAGTCTATCACTTGCAAATCATATAATGCTTTTAATCTTTCTTCAATTGTCGCTTCTTGTTTAGCCATTTTATAGGTAATTTATTGGGTTTGTATTTATATTACTCAAACGAATCGCAAAATTAGGAATTTTTTTAATAAGAATATCATAAATTAACTCGCAAGTAAATTGCTCGCTTTCATAATGCCCGACATCAGCAATTAATATCTTATTTTCGGCATCAAAAAACTGATGATATTTAAAATCTCCGGTTATCAACACATCAGCTTTTGCAGCAATGGCATCCATTAGCAGGAAGCTTCCTGAACCACCACAAATTGCTACTTTTTTCACTTTTTTGTTCAATAGATTTGTGTATCTAACGCAATCCGTTTTTAAATCTTTTTTTAATTTCTTTAAAAAATCCACTTCATTAAGTTCTGATTCTAACTCAGCAATTACTCCACTCCCAATATATTGAGCATTATTTTCTA
>CAYRAD010000352.1:0-3251 GCA_964422135.1 uncultured Vicingus sp. | reverse complement strand
CTCCTCCCTACAGAATAAACAAGAATGCCGATAGCATCAGTTGATGTCAAAGAAAGAATAAATTGAGCACTGTCGCAAGGATTAGGTAAAGTTACTATTTGTGATACCATTGTTTGTACTGGGGTTACAGTAACATAAGAATTGTAAGAGCCATAAGTTGATCCAGTAACATTATAAAAGTTTGTTCTAATTTGACCTCCACCACCAGAAACCCAAAATTTTATTTCATAAGTTCCACCAGCAGTTACAGCAACATTTTGAGTGGTAAATCTTTTATGACTTGTACTAGTATTAATTAAAGCAGCCATGCTTGTACCATAATTAGCACCAGTGGGTACTTCTACTACATTAGATGCGGCAATACTCGTTGCACTTCCCATCCAATCGGTAGGATTTCCTGTAGCCCATGAGCTTAAATTACTTTGGAAAATTGTTTGTCCAAAGCTTGTTGCCACAAAAGAAATGGCAAATAAAAAAGTAAAGAGTTTTTTCATAATTATTGTTTTTAGTTTATATACTTAGAATTTATTTATATATTTTGATGTCATCTATTTCCCAAGTTACACTTGTTGTTGCTGTGCCTACAAATTTAAAAGCAACATAAACACCTGCTTGTGAAAAAGCTGATAAATCAATACTTCCTGAAGGAATAAAAGTCCAACTATTAATGTCGGTATCCCAAATTGCACTTGTGGTTATGTCTGTCCAAGTTGCTAAGTTTGGATCGCCAGTACCAGAATAATTTGTAGAAACCATCAATTGAAGTTGTGGCCCTGAATCAAATCTTATGGTGCTTAAAAAATTCATGTTAGAATTGGTTCCTCCTGTTAAATCTATTGCTGGAGAAATTAACCAAGATTCACAAGCTAAGTTTGGGTTGTTAGATATTTTTGCAGCAGAATTTGTCGCTGCGTAAATGCCCCAGGATGTGCTAGCAATACCAGAAATTAATTGTGTAGTCCACCCACCAGAAGTTAAACTTTGGTCGTCAAAATTTTTGGCGAGAGCTAAAACCGGTACTGCTCCTGTTAAGTCTAATTCATTAGGATTTCTCACTAATAATTGTAAACCAGAACCATATTGAGCAACAATACCAATAAAAGAACCAACTCCTGCAGGTATTGTATCATTAGCAAAATTGGCATAACCACTTGTTCTAACATCAATTAACCCTCCATTTAAATCTTGTAAAGGTCTGCTTACATCAAGTAGGTTGGCAGCATCGGCATAGGTTAATCCTTGTCCCCCATCAACAAATTTTGTGTAATTAATTTGTACCAATTTACCTTGGGCAGCTTCCATGTCGGCTAACAAATCTGCAATTGTAACTATTTCAGGAGTTTTATAATTTTGAGTAGATATTTTAACGATATTATTGTCTGGGTGAAGTGAATCAATTTGAAGCATTTGATTGTATCGAATAATTTTGGCTCCATTAAGATTTACTCGAATGGAATCACCAGTGTATAAACCAGATGATGAAATGAAACGTAAATATAGATTACCTGTCGCATCAGTTATGTAGGATTCTTTGTACAAATTTCCTGTAGATTCGTCCATGGTTACTACTCCATAAACCGAAATGTCTTCGGTAATTTTAACCTCAACACCAGGCTCATATAATGCTCTAACCTCAGCAATAGTCATCACAGTTCCAGTCTGAATTGTTCTTGGCTCAGGATCTACGTATTCTTTGTTGCACGAAGTGAACAGAACAGACACCAAAAATAGTGAAGTTATAAAGTATTGTATTTTTTTCATTTTTTAAATATTAATTGTCAATTAATTTAAAGTTATCAACTTCCCACGAATCCCAAGAGGCTGATGTTCCTGTATATTTGAATGCTATATAAACACCCGCTTGTTTGTAGGCTGATAAATCGAAATTTCCAGAACCAGTCCATGACCAACTTCCTGAAGAAAAAGTAAAAGGAAGAACAGTGGTTATGTCTGTCCAAGTTGCTGTAGCTGGCAAACTTACACCATCATAATTAGTAGAAATCATCACTTTTAATGCGGAATTGGCTGAAAATGTTGCTGTTTCAAAATTGAACAATGGAGTTGTTGTTGAACTCAAATCAAAAGCTGGAGAAATTAACCAAGATTCACCAACCAATTTACTACTTCCATTGGTAATGTTAGCGTAATAGTTTGATGAGAATGTAGCAACTGTCCAAAGTATATTTGGAACTGGGTATTGAGTTGTCCATCCTCCAGAAGTTAAACTATTGTCATCAAAGTTTTTTACATATAGTGGACAATTTGGACAAGCATTTTTTCTTGGCCCAGTTAGCGTTAAGTCGCTCAGTTTACGAATTGTTAGCTGAACATCAGTATTGTATTGTGAAACAACCGCAACAAAAGAACCTTTTCCTTGTTGAATTGGAGTACCTGCAAAACTTGCATATCCACTCGTTCTTACAATGATTGAGTTTCCTAAAGTATCCATTAAATATCTATTTTGACTTGATTGATTAATAGGGTCGCTATAAGTACTGCAATAATCGCTACACATAAATTCAACATCGTTTAACTGGATTAATTGACCTTGATACGGAGAGTAAATACCCACAAGAGCTAAATCTGCAATGGTAACAACTTTTGGTGTAATGATATTTCCTTCACTTTGTTTGATTAAGTTAACATCTGGGTTAACATTGTCTAATTCTAACATGTTTTTATACCTTGCGATGGTAGTTCCTTTTAAAGCAATTCTTACTTCATCACCTTCAAAAAAACTTTTATCACTTGATGCTGTCAATTTTAATAAAATTCCATCCGTTTCGTCCTGAACATAAATGGTTTTATATAAATTTCCACTTAATTCATCTGCCGAAACTATTCCATATACAGAAATATCAGCAGTAATTGTAGAATCAAAAGCAGTGTATATATTTTTTAAGGAATCTATGGTTATGATGTTTCCTGTTGGTAATTCACTAACAGGAGGAGTATCAAAATCTTTATTACAACTTGTAAAAAGCATTGTTGTTGTTAACAATGCAAATCCAACTATGTTTCTAATGTTTATCATTGTGTTCAATTTTCAGTCAGTATAATTAATTAAAATGAAAAGCTAATCATTCCAAAATATGTTCTACCTAACATGTAGCCAATTTTTGGAGGGAATTTATTAATGTTTGTTTGATCGTATCTTAGTTGTTCAAATCCTCCTGTTTCAAAATTTTTGTTGTTTAATACATTGTTAACATTAAGGTTTAACCTTAAATAATATTTGTTATTAATTCTCC
>CAYRAD010000351.1:0-3260 GCA_964422135.1 uncultured Vicingus sp. | reverse complement strand
CATTACCAACAAAGAGAAATACCTGCCTAGAGAAAAAGTAAAAATGACTTTGAAAGTTACCGATGAAAGAGGCTTACCAATTCCGGCCAACCTTTCGATGGCAGTGGTGGATGATAAATTGTTAAGTTTTGCTGACGATAAATCCAGCAACATCTTAAGTAGTTTATTATTGGAACAGGATATCTCCGGAAAAGTGGAAGAACCTAAATTTTATTTTGATCCGAAAGAAGAAAAAGCGGATGAAGCTCTAAATTATCTGTTAATGACTGATGGGTGGAGAAGGTACAAATGGGAAGAAGTGTTGGAGGATGAATTACCTAACATGGCTTATGAAGGCGAAAAAGCAATTATTTCAGGGGTTATCTATAAAGGTGAAGGAGGAGTTTGTTCAGGAGCTACAATTACCCTAAATGATGGAACCAAAAGAAAGTACAAAACAGATGAGGAAGGTAGGTTTGTTATTGATAATGTAGAATTGTTGGAACCTGTAACAGCAACAATAACCGCCTCAAATTATCAGGCTCAGAATATTTATTTTAATTCTTACAAAGAAGATTACAATAGTTACATCTATAAGCCCTATAAATATCCTAAGTCTAAAACCAGAAACAGAGCAAGATTTGGAGCAGTTCCAAAAGGAATGGCAGAGGGTGCAGGAGCTGCACATATAGATGATATTGTTATGGATGCTGAAATGGAAGAGGATGTTATGTTTGCTCCCGTTGAAAATGAGGCTGTAGAAGACTTAAAAGTTATTGAACAAGTTGCAAATAATGAAGACAACCACAACAATAAAGCAGATAAAGATGAAAAAGAAAAAATGGAAGAAAAAGAGCTGGATAATAAAGTTGTTATGGGAAAACTTGTTGCCATGGATTGGGAAAGAAGAGATGAAGCAAAAAAGAAAGGCGAATTGGGTTGGGCTGGTAATTTCCGAAATCAAAATCAACAGCAAGTAGTGGTTTACCACCGTGCAAAAGAGTTTGCAGCTCCCAATTATGCAAGTACTCCTACAACTGATGTAAGAACCGATTTTAGATCAACGATTTTTTGGGATGGCAACATCCAAGTAAAAAACAATGGAATAGCTAACATTGAGTTTTACAATAATGATGAAGTTTCTTCTTTTAGGACAACTGTTGAAGGTATTGGTGTAGGATTAGCAGGAAGAGCAGAAAAAAACTTTTTTACCCAGTTGCCGTTTGCAATGTTTGCAAAAGCACCTGCACAAGTGGTTTTTGAAGATAAGATAACAGTTCCTTTAACTTTAAAAAACACAACAGACAAAACTATTACCGGAAATTTAACCGTAAAATCTCCAAAAGGCTTTAAAGTGCTTAATGTTCAGGATGGAAGTCAAACCATAGCGGCAAACAGCACTAAAACCATTTATTTAGAATATGAAGTGTTAAACGAAATTGGTGAGGACAACCTTCAGATTGCATTTCAATCCTCTGGATTAAAAGATGCCTTTAACCAAAACATTACGATTGGTGCCAAAGGATTTCCTGTAGAAATGGCATTTTCCGGTCAGGAATTAAAGGGAGAATATGTCGTAAATATTAGTAATCCGGTAAACGGTTCCATTACAGCATCGTTATCAGCTTTCCCTAATGTGGTAAATGATTTAATGACAGGTATTCAAAGTATCATCAGAGAACCATCAGGTTGTTTCGAACAAACTTCCATGAGTAATTATCCCAACATTATGGCCTTAAACTACATGAAAACGACTGGTTTTGACGATGCGGCTTTATTGGCAAGTATTGATGGAAAGTTAGATAGGGGATATAAGAAATTAACTTCTTACGAAACCAAAGAAAAAGGATACGAATGGTTTGGTTCTGCTCCCGGACATGAAGCCTTAACAGCTTATGGTTTAATGCAGTTTAATGATATGAAAACGGTTTATCCTAATGTAAGCGATAAAATGGTGGAGAGAACAGCGAATTGGATAATGAGTAGAAAAGATGGTAAAGGTGGATTTAAGAAAAATCCACGAGCATTAGATCAATTTGGTAGAGCTAGTGATGAAGTTACCAATGGATACATCGTTTATGCGTTATCTGAAGCTGGTTATAAAAATGACATCAAAAAAGAATTTGATGCTGCTTATGCTGCTGCGGATAAATCAAATGATGGTTATTTATTGGCAATGATGGCAAACACGTTAAATAACTATAATGATAAACGTGAAGTTGATATAATGAAGCAATTGTTGAAATTACAAAATGCAGATGGTAGTTTCTCTTCAAGCCATTCCATTACTCGTTCTGGAGGAAAATCATTACTAGTAGAAACTACTGCTATTGCTGTATTAGCGATGTTAAAATCAAGCAATAAAGACCAAATAGCGTTAAGTAATGCCATTAAATTTTTAGTTAATTCTCGCTCAGGATATGGAAGTTTTGGCTCTACTCAAGGAACAGTGTTGGCACTTAAAGCCTTAACCGAATATGCCGAGGCTTCTAAAAAAACAGATGAAGCAGGAACCTTAGAATGTTACATTGATGGTAAATTAGCTGCCAGTAAACATTATGAGGCTGGTACTAAAGATGCCATAGTGTTTAAAGGCTTGGAGCAATACTTAGGACAAGGAAAACACAAAATTAAAATTCTTACCCAAGGTGCTAAAAACGCTTTACCTTATACCGTAGCCATTAATTACAACACCACTTTACCTACTTCTGCTGAAGAATGTAATGTAGATGTTTCAGCAAACATTAGTGTAAAAAGTTGTAAAGTAGGAGAGACAGTTCGTTTATCTACTGAAGTAAAAAACAAGCACGACAAAGGAATGCCAATGACCATGGCAGTAGTAGGAATTCCTTCCGGATTAAGTGCTCAACCCTGGCAGTTAAAAGAATTGCAAGAAAAAGGGAAAATCGATTTTTACGAGATCACCGATAATTTTGTGATTTTCTACTTTAGGGATATGGCACCAAATGAAGAGTTGGCTATTAATCTTGATTTAAAAGCCGAAGTTCCCGGAGAATATGAAGCGCCTGCCTCTTCTGGTTACTTATACTATACCAATGAGTACAAATGCTGGAGCAGCACAGGAAAAATTAGTATTAAAAAATAACATTAAAAATAGAATTACATCATGTTTAAGCAAAGCATAATAATCCATTACGCCTTAATAATGGCATTGCTTTGCTTGCATGTTGTGAGTAAAGCTCAACAGCTCCAAAACTCATCTTTTGAAGGAATTACAGGTATAGCTATAACTCCACAACAATGGCAATCTTATGGAAAAT
>CAYRAD010000350.1:0-3272 GCA_964422135.1 uncultured Vicingus sp. | reverse complement strand
TTTTTAATTTTTATATGTTTTATAACTTACTTACTTTTAAGCAGTATTTTTAAACAACAAATGATGTCAATAACGATGCCTTTTAATTTCAACCAATGGATTGAAGAAAACAAAGATAAATTGAAACCTCCTGTTGCTAACAAAAACCTTTATCCATTGGGTAAAGATTTTATTGTAATGGTTGTAGGTGGACCAAATGCCAGGAAAGATTATCATTTTAACGAAACCGAAGAACTTTTTTACCAGGTAAAAGGTGATATAGTGGTAAGCATACAGCAAGATGGGAAAGCGGTAAAAGTACCCATTAAAGAAGGAGAAATGTTTTTACTTCCAGCCAACATTCCTCACTCTCCCGGTCGTTCTGAAAATTCTATCGGTTTGGTCATTGAACGCGTTAGAAAAGGAACTGATTATAAAGATGGCTTAATGTGGTTTTGTGATGAATGCAACAATAAATTATATGAAGAGAGATTTACTTTAAATGATATTGAAAAAGACTTTTTAGCTGTTTTTAAACGATTTTATAACTCAGAAGAGCATCGAACATGCAATAAATGTGGACATGTAATGGAAACGGATCCTAAATTTACAAATAAGGGATGAGGATTGAATTCCTAAAATATTTAGAAAAATGACAACCCCAGCTACTTACCACTCATCACTCATCGCCCGCATTAACGGCCACGGACATATTCTTCCTGAACCCAATCAGGTTCCTCAATTTATGAAGGACAAAAAGTTGTTCTGGATAGCTGATGATAAAAAATATATGCATCAGGGAACTTGGTCTAGGCCAATTACAGATGCCAGTTTTTTCCTAAAAGAGAAACTGAAGTGGATGGGGAAAAATAAAATTGACCACGCAGTAATGTTAAATCTTTCACAGATATACTGCAATGGCTGGGAGAGACAAGATGCTTTAGATGCTATTCGATGGCAAAACGATTTTAATGCTTCAGTACAACATAATCACCCAACAAAATTTACTTGTGGTTTTGTGGTACAACCTAAATTCATGGATGATGCTTTAACAGAAATTGAACGTTGTGTAAATGAGTTAGGAATGAAATTATTGTGTTTACCAACTCATTACTTAAATAAAAATGAAGAATGGGTTTCTGTAGCAGATGAATCTTGTTCTCCAATATATGAGTTAGCCAATAAATACAATTTAGCAGTGGAAATCCATCCTTACGATGGTCCAAAAATAATTAACCTTAAAGATGAATATTGGCGCTTTCATTTGGTATGGATGATGGCTCAAAGTGCTGACACTTTACATTTATTTACCTTAAAAAATATCCCAAATCAATACCCCAACATTAGAACATGTTTTGCTCACGGGTGTATGCTTGGACAAGCTAATTATGGCAGACGAGTACAAGGGTTTAATGGCAGACCAGATTTATTTGAAGGCTGCGAAAGCCCTGAAACTACTTTAGGTCATCCTAACTTATTTTTCGACACTTTAGTTCATGATCCTTATACTTTACAATTACTAAAACACAGAGTTGGTGTTCCTCAAATTATTGCAGGATTAGATGATCCTTACCCTTTAGGAGAGATGGAATCTGTACCGGAAAGCTATCCCGGAAAAGTAATTGATGACGCTGTTAAATTAGATATTCTTACCCAAAAAGATGCTGACTTAATTTGGCACGACAATGTGTTAAAATGGTTGGGATGATATTTTTATAAACAATCTGCAAAAAATTTATACTTTTAGAGAGTGAAAATCAGATTGTCATTTTTCTTTCTAATTATTTTTCTTTCTACAATTGTAAAAGGTCAAAGCCCTGTTGATACTACACAACGAGCGTTTAGCAAATTAAAATTTGGATTGGTTGCAGGAACAGGAGGTCTATTTTATGCAGGAACTTTAACCGGATTAGCAACCATTTGGTACAAAGACAATCATCCCACTAGCTTTCATTTTACTAATGACAATGCAGGCTGGATGCAAATAGACAAATTTGGTCACGCTTATACTTGTTATTTGTATGGGAAGCTAGGAATGAATGCCATGAAATGGTCTGGTGTTAAAAGAAAAAAAGCTATTTGGTATGGTGGTGCTTATGGGTTTTTATTTATGACATCAGTAGAAGTATTAGATGCTCATTATTTAGAATGGGGTTTTTCTCCTATGGATGCTGTGGCTAATGCTTCAGGGAGTTTGTTGCTCATAAGTCAGGAACTTGCTTTTAACAAACAAATACTAACCTATAAATTTTCGTACCATAATACCGGATTGCAGAAGTACAGCCCTGGTGTGTTGGGAGAAAATCAAATACAAAGAGTTGTTGAGGATTATAACGGACAAACTTTTTGGGCATCTTTAAATTTAAGATCTGTATTGCCACATCAAAAATTTATTCCTAAATGGTTAAATATTGCTGGAGGATATGGAGCCAATGGAATGTTAGGAGGAGAAAGTAACCCATCCTATTTTCCACATTTTGACAGGTATCGAAGTTACTATTTGTCTTTCGATTTGGATTTGGAGAAAATTGAAACAAATTCTGCCTTTTTAAAATCAGTATTTTTCTTTTTTAATTTGATTAAATTTCCAATGCCAACCGTAGAATTTAATGAGTTAGGGCAGACTAAATTTCACGCCATTTATTTCTAACTTATTGATTAATCCAATTGATAATTTCTGCTGCATTTGGTAAAACTTTTGGCTGAATTACCTTTACCAAATAACCATTTTCATCTAGCAGATATTTTTGAAAATTCCAGGCTACTTTCGAATCTTCAACTCCATTTTTTTCTTTTTGTGTTAAGAATTGATAAACTTCATGCATATCTTTTCCTTTTACAGAAATTTTAGCCATCATTGGAAATGTTACGCCATAATTTTTTTTACAGAAAGCAGCAATTTGCTCATCAGTTCCTGGTTCTTGATGTAAAAAATTATTTGCAGGAAATCCTACAATAACAAAACCTTTATCTTTATAAGTGTCATATACTTGTTGCAATTGTTCATACTGAGGAGTGAAACCACATTTTGAAGCAGTGTTAACCACCATAATTTTTTTACCTTTTAAAGTGCTAAAATCGAATTCCTTCCCGTATAAATCGGTTACTTTAAATTGATGGATACTTTGTCTCTTTATATTTTGGGAAAATGCAACTATTGATGTAACTGTAAGAATTATTAAGAAAAGCTGTTTCATTTAAACTAAATTTTTAATACTATGATAAGCTAAAGTATTGATTATTTCACGATAGTAACATGGCCGATAGCAGTGTGGTCTTTACCGTTGATATCA
>CAYRAD010000349.1:0-3300 GCA_964422135.1 uncultured Vicingus sp. | reverse complement strand
ATAACCGTTTCTCTAAAAAAATCATCGAAGTAAGCAAACTTAAGGTCTTTGTTCCATAAAAAGTGACAGGTTAAACTTCCTCCACCATCATAGGTGGGTTTTTCTACCACAAAATTACCTTCAACTACTTGGTAAAGCTCCATTTCCTTTTCTTCAGCCATAAAATCTATTAGTTTAAATTGGTCAGAATCCTGTCCGTAAAGCACTGTAACTACCCAATTCCCTTCTTTATCCTGTTCGACTAATAATTGTTCAATTTCGGCTTCGCACCAGTCATTAATTACATATTCTTCACTGTTTTTAGTTTCAGGGTCTAATCTAAACCATTTTTTAGGGAGTTTTTCTATTGTAAAATTACTCGTTTGATCAACAACATTTTCTTCCATTTTTTTTATCAATTGAATGTTTTCTTTTTCCAAAGAAGTTAAAAATTTGTCAACGTTGTGATGTTCCCCTTTATACCACTTCTGCTTTTTAAAGTAGGAATCCATTTCTCCTCCTTCCTTAAATATAAAGCCGTAACGAGCAAAAATTTCATTACGCATAATAATTAGCTTGTTTTTACTAAGGTCTTTTAATTGGTCAGTGGTCAACTTTTCTATTGAAGCTTGTGTGTAATTTCCCAAAAAAACATCAGCTAAAGGGTTCGAAAAATATCCTGTTTCAGATCCATCTTCTTCTGCAAGTGCACTCCATGATTGATTGACGTTTAATCCTTCAATTTTTCCATTCTCAACAATAAACTCCCCATTTGTTTTGCTAGAAAAAAAGTGTTTTCCTTCAATGCTTATATTCTTTAAATTTTCATAGTTCCAAACCCAGTCAGTAGCATCATCATTAAATGATCCAGATTTAATTTGTGCGTAATAGTTGTCTCCAACTTTTATTAAAATAAAATCGGATTCCATTTCTGAATCACCAAAGTGGTATATACCAGAAAAATCATAGGCAGTAGTATCTTCAACGATTTCAGAATTTGTTAAGGCTGCTTTTTCGGAATTATTGTTTACGCAAGAACATAGAATTGAAATGAATAACAATAGCGTAAATCTCTTCATTATATTTTGCGAAAGGGCTTATTACCAGTTTTAAAAATAAGTAAAGGAGAAAACTTTTGCAAACAAATAAATAAAAAAACTAACTTGACAATAGAAAAGGTTAATCTTAAAAAATAAAAAAAGTAAACTAGTTAACTAATTTACTTTTCTATATTTAATAGTAACTAATATTGCTATGGTAAGGTATTAATTTCTAAGCAAGGTAAGGTTGGTGAAGTATAAGCCGTGCCAGAATTGTAAATAGTATTTGCTGCATGAGTACTGTCGGCAGCAAGATGAATGGTGGCAACCCATGAAACTTCAGGTTCATCATCACTATCGTAAGTAACGATGTTAACACCACCACAAGCTCCGCCAGCTTGTTGAATTCCACTAAACGAACCAAGATTAGTTGTTCCTTTTACTTCAACTTCAATTAATGAGACAGCTTGACCAAAAAAATAGTTGTTAGATGCATAAAAAGTAAGTTTCGTAAAAGTACAGCTTCCATCATCAATTACAGCCATCTCATCATAATTAACGGCTTTACTGTAGTTACACCCTTTTTTCTTTGAACAAGAAAAAAGGAGTGGAAGTATAATAGTAATAAGTAAAAACTTTTTCATATCTGGTAATTTTTAGACGTCCAATTTAGCTTAAAATTAAAAAAAAAATTCTGTTTATTATCATGTTGCTAATAATTAATATTTTTTAAGTATTAAATTAGCTTAAATAAAATGATTTTAGATGCATATATTAACCCTTGATTAAAACAGATGAAATGGAGCAATATATTTAACGAATTACTCTACAATTCTCTTTTTGTGAAGTATATGCGTAATTCAGTCAGCTAAAAATTCATCGTAAGCTTATATTTTTTTAGATTAAACGTTGGCTAAAATTTTATGTTTCCCTTTACTTTTTCTAATTCTACAACTTACAACTTTATATTCTGGACATATTGCTTCAGAATCATGCACATCTGAAGTAACATTGTTTACCATAATTTCTGGAAAATGAAAAGTGGTGCTTAAAATTCCGGGATTAACACCATCTGTTATCCACGCTTCTATGTCAACTTTTCCTCTTGGAGATTCTAAACAAACCATATCTCCATCAGCAATAGCATTGACTTTAGCATCTTCTGGGTGTATCCAAAGAACATCCTTTGTATGAATTTTCACATTTCCTGTTCTACGAGTCATGGCTCCACAATTGTAATGTTCTAAATCTCTGTTGGTTGTAAGAATATAAGGGTATTCTTTCCCATTTTGTATGATTTCTTCACTTTCTCTAAAAGCGTTGTATTCAAAATAGCCTTTCCCTCGTTTAAATTCTTCGGTATGTAGAATTTGAGTATCTGTTCCGTCAAGAGCAACTGGCCATTGTTTACCATTTTCACCTAATTCATCCCATTTGATACCTGCAAAAAAAGGAACAATTTGTGCAATTTCTTCTAACATTCCATCTGGTGTATAAGCTGCTTGCGCATAGCCCATTCTGTTCATAATGTCAATAATGATTTGTCCATCAGGTTTACAACCTGCTATCGGTTCAACCACTTGATTTACGCGTTGTACTCTTCTTTCTCCATTTGTGAAAGTTCCTGATTTTTCAAGGAAAGATGCTCCAGGTAAAATTACATCAGCGTATTTGGCAGTTTCAGTCATAAATAATTCCTGAACAATTACCATCTCGGTATTTTCTAATGCTTTAATTACTTTCTTAGTATTTGGATCAGTTTGAACGACATCTTCACCAATTATCCAAATGGCTTTTAATTCTCCATTAATAGCAGCATCAAACATTTCAGGAATTTTTAATCCAACATGTTTAGGAACAGTTACACCGTAAAACGCATTGTATTTTTTATTTACATCATCTTTTGTTATGTCTAAATACCCAGCACCTTGGTGTGGCTGAACGCCCATGTCTGCACTTCCTTGTACATTATTTTGACCTCTCAAAGGATTTACACCAACACCTCTTCGACCAATGTTTCCGGTCATTAATGCTAAATCGGCAATTTGCATAACTGCAAAAGTTCCCTGACTATGTTCTGTAACTCCTAAGCCATGAAAACTCATGGCATTTGGTGCTGAAGCATAAGCAATAGCTGTTGCTTTTACTTCATTTCTATTAATTCCAGATATTTTCTCCAATTTATCTAAATCAATCTTCATTAATTCAGTTTTAAACTCTTCGTAGCCTTCAGTTCTTGAGTCTATAAAGTTTTGATCAACCAGACCTTCTTTAATGATAA
>CAYRAD010000348.1:0-3301 GCA_964422135.1 uncultured Vicingus sp. | reverse complement strand
TTTTTAAGGTTACCGTCATTGCGGCTTTAAGCAGCAATCTCCTTGTCGTTTAGACAGATTACGAGGCAAGCCCGTAATGACGTTAGTTAGGAGAATAGTGGTGTGGTACTGTATTTTTAAGGTTACCGTCATTGCGGCTTTAAGCAGCAATCTCATTATCGCGAGCAGATTACAGGTTAACCAGTTTGCGGGTCAAGCCCGCAAAGACGTGAAAGGTCGAGCCCTTAATGACGTTGGTATTGAAAAACCAAAACATTTTATCACTAATTTTGTACGGTTGCAAAAAGTAAAATGATTCTGGAAAAACGGAAACACATAATCCACCAAAAATTTTCTAAAATAATAGCCCTTTTTTTAGGAGGGATTATTATGATTGTTTCTTTTTTAAGAGAAAATATATTTTTAGAGATAAATGCCATATTGGATGGATACAGCTACAACAATGCCTATTTCTATTTTTTAAATGAACAAATAACCGTATTGTCGTTTCATCAATTAATCGTACTAAAATGGATCTTGACCATTTCTTTTATTGTAGCGATTTCCGGGCTTACGGTACTTATTATTAATTTATGGTTCAGAAGCCGTCAGTATAACCGAATGACCATATTGAGTTATTTATTTTTTTATGGTTTAACAGCCTTAACTACTTTCCTGTTGTGGCTTACAGGATATTATACAGACTATTATTTTGTAGTTAGAAAAATGATAGGATTCCTGCATTCTCCTTTGCCTGTATTTCTTTTCTTTTCTATGTATTTTTACTTATCTACCCTAAGGATAAAAACCTAATTTGAGAAAACAGGGAGAATAAAGCAACTTTTTTCAATACAAAATCGTATTATTGTAACACGCATTTAAGCACTTTATATGGTATATTAAATCAAAATTTATGAAACAGTTTATACTTATTTCAACTATATTTTTTTCATTTTCAGGTATTATTAATGCACAATATCCTGCCGGGGTTTCTGGTTCAGGAACCAATGAGATGTGGCTTGACGCTAATCAATTGAGTTTGATAGATATGCAAGTTGTTTCCACATGGACGGATATGTCGGGTAAGGGAAATAATGCATCCAATTCTTCCACAAGAAGACCAATATTTAAAACCAATCAGGTGAATGGTAAACCCACTGTGTATTTTGATGGTTCTAATGATTATTTACAAGCACCTACTATTTCTGCCATGAATGTGGGCACCATCAGCCATTTTGTTGTTTTCGATGGTTCTGTTTCGAATAGTACAGCTGGGGTATTGATTGGAGCCAAGTATGCTGAACACAATCAGTTTTTAATGGAGTACAAAACGAATTCTCAATTAAGGTCATGGGTCATTAAATTACCTAATACGGTAAAGGATAATGCAACTTCTAATACTTCAGCATTTGAGATGTTAAGTGGTGTTTGGAATTCGAGTACTGGTTTATTCAGTAGTTATAAAGATGGCACCTTGTTTGGCACAAAAACAGGTGTAACATCTGTGCCTTCAGGAAATAGTTATTATCGTGTTGGTTGCAATCCGGCGGGGGGTTCCTATTATTTTAAAGGAGGTATTGCAGAGGTATTGTTGTATTCTTCTGCATTAAACTCTGCTGAAAGGAACATTATAACTAATTATCTGGGAGCAAAATATAACATCAGTATATCAAATGATATGTATGCATATGAAGCTACACATGGTAATGATTTGATTGGTATTGGTCAGGAATCAGACGGAAGTAATGATACTGCCATGGGAATAACTACTTTACAATTGAGTAACATGTCAACACCAGGGAATGGAGATTATGTGATGGCCGGTGATGATGGTGTTAGTTTGACACCTATTAATACTGTTGATGTGCCACATCCAGCAGTATGGGGCAGGTATGGAAAAGTTTGGCGTTCCGATATTACCGGAACTCCTGGAATGGTTACGGTAACTTTTGATTTGTCAGCTTATTCTATTGGAGATCCTGACTCCAATGTGTTATTGGTAGATGCTGATGGTGTTTTTGCCTCAGGTGCTATTGAGTATGGTGGTATTTATGATGCTCCAACACAAACAGTTTCTTTTCCAAATATAACTTTAGCGGATGGTGATTACTTTACGCTGGCAAATGGTGCCATCCAAATTATAAGTACTGGGGTAACGAGTGACTGGCATACCACTACAACATGGAATTGTAATTGCGTTCCGGGATTAGGTACTCAGGTTCAGATTTTAGGAGCTCATACTGTAGATATTAATGGGCAAAATGCAGGAGTGGGTGATTTAATTATTGATGGGACATTGACTTTCTCAAGTACTGATACCTTAGTCATCGATGGAAACTTAACAAATAATAATACCCTAACTAGTGGTACGGGAACAGTTTCTTTTGCATCAACAGGAGGAGCTCAAACTATTGATGGTACGCAGGGGTTTTACAATTTAATTGTTAACAATACCAGTGGAGTATCTATTAACTCAGGATCATCCACTATTCAGGGATTTTTAGATGTACAAAGCGGAAGTTTTTCGACCAATGATTCAGTAACTATGCTTTCGACTTCGTCTGGGTCAGGAGCATTAAAAAATCCGGCTTCTGGTTCCATTGTTGGAGATTTAACAGTTCAGCGTTATTTAGATGAAGGAGATTCATGGTATTTGTTGGCTTCTCCTTTAACTGATGCAATAATTGAAGATTGGAATACTGAAATAGAAATGCAGGGATTTACGGGTACAGAATGGCCTGATACACCTAATAGTTCAGTATATTATTATGATGAAACTGCAACAGGTCCAACTCAGAATGATGGATATAAAATTCCATCTAATACTACTGATGTTCTTACTAATACCCTAGGCTGGGATATTTATATAGCAACTGACATGTATGGAAGTGTCCCCAGAATGATTGATTTAACAGGTACACCAAAATTAGGAAATGGAATAGTAATTTCCGGTACATATACTACTAACCTTGGTGACCCAACTGCAGACGGGCATAATTTAGTTGGTAACCCATATCAATCTCCTGTACTAGTTGGTAATTTAACTACTGCAGGCAGTTATGATCGTTCTTATCGGAAAAAAAAGGATGGTTCTTATAAGGTTTATCAGAATACTGATATTATTTCACCCGGTGAAGGTTTTTGGTTGCATTGCCAGGGAGGTCCTTGTTCGCTTACTTTTAATGCTAATGATGTAAATACAACTAATGTCGATTATTATAATTTAAAAACCGGAAACCCAAACAGTAATTTGCTCATAAGATTAAATTATGGAACAGAAAATAATGAGGTAGAGCTTGGTTTTTCTGATCATCTATCCGAT
>CAYRAD010000347.1:0-3309 GCA_964422135.1 uncultured Vicingus sp. | reverse complement strand
GGCATTGGGTAAACAGTAATATTTGCAGTAATATTGTCAGTACAAGAACCATTAGATGCTGTTAATGTAACAGTATATGTTCCTGCTGCTGCATAGGTATGTGTTGGATTGGTAAGGGTTGAAGTGCCAGCATCTCCAAAATCCCAACTGTAAGTGGTTGCTCCAGTTGAAGTGTTGGTAAAAGTAAAATTATTTCCAGTTAAACATTGATTTGTTGGAGGGGTAAATCCAGCTGTTACAATTATTCCAGGAGCAACAGTGTAAGAACTTGTTGTAGTACAATTGTTCGCATCAGTAACCGTAACAGTATATGTGTTATCACAAAGTCCTGATGCAGAAGAAGAAGTTCCTGCTCCATTATCCCATGAATAGGAATAACCTGGAGTTCCTCCTCCAGCAACAACAGCTACAGTACCATCACATAAAGCATCACAAGTTTCATCAGTACCAGAAGCAGTTGCTGTTAAAACAGGAGGGGCAGTTACTATTGTAGATGCGGTATTTGTACATCCTGCCGCATCTGTTACCGTTAGAACATAAGTTCCAGCACAAATTCCTGTTTGATTTTGTGTGTTCACGGAATTATCCCAAGAATAGGAATAACCTGGAGTGCCTCCAGAAGCTGAACCTGCTAATGTTCCTGTGCAAGGAACTCCAGCACATAAACTATTGGTTGATGTAGCAACTGGAACAATTTGAGTAGGACTTGTTACAGTAGTAGTACCAAGGGAAACACATCCATTAGCATCTGTTACGGAAACATTGTAAGTTCCAGCACATAAGCCTGTAGCTGTACTTGTTCCATTAACATTATTTTGAGTTAAAACCGGAGCCCCACCAGCATCAGTCCACACATAATCCCAGGGACCTATTCCATCACCAGCTACTCCAACACCATCAGCAGTAGCACTTCCATCACAAACACCAAAGCAAGACACAGGAGAGTTAGTCATTACTGGATTTGGACAACAAATACCTATCGCAAAAGAGCTTACGGCAGCATCACCTTGACAAGCTACACTCGACCAAACACCAGATTCTCCATCTCCACTAGTGTTTATAGTTACTCCTAAATCCATACCTGGCGTACAAGGGCCAACCGTTAAGTTAAAACAAAAGGTCCAAGCACAAGTCGCTCCTGAACAATTATCACCATAATTATTTGCGGGATTACCGTCTAATGGACCACCTAAACCAGAATCAAAATAAAAACCAGGGCCCCAATTAGCTCCATTTACTACACCTATTCCTCCTGGCATAAACATCCAGTTCCCACTTCCAGTTGTAGATGTTGCCGCTGGAACAGCCCCTGTTATTGCTCCGGTCCATCCATTTCCCATCGTAATTTGTAAGCCATGCATCCAATTGGTATTTTGTTGAGAATATCCACTGATGGTGGCGCAAAATGTAACTACTTGTCCAGCGGTATAACCCCCATTTACTGGAGCAGGGTTAGATGTTATGGTTGCATTTTGAATACAAGCAGCACAATCAATATCATTATCAATTGCCAACGAAAAAGGGCCATCAGTAGTTCCTGAATTATCAGCACTAGCAACAGAAATATAATAAGTAGTTCCTGGCTGAGTTTGTGTAACGGTCATAGAACCATTCCCACTTGCATTGGTGGTCATACAACCATTAGGTGTTAAGTTGGCACAATTTCCACTCCAAACCCCAATATTCGCATTTGATAACCCAGATAAATTAATATTAATTGATGTTCCTGTAGCTGTTACAGCATACCAAACATCATTTGCTGGAGCGGGCATAGCTCCTCCAACTCCTTGACAACCAGTTTGAAACACATAAGGATTATCTGAGGTTGAACCAACTGTGGTTCCATTTACATTGATTGGAGCTCCATCCTGTAGTCCTGAAATACAAGCTCCAGGTGTTGGTAATGAACCTAAATTAGTGGCTGTTGAACAAAAATCTCCTTGGGCAACAGCTAAATAGCCACTAAAAAATAAGAATGCGAATATAAACGATTTAATAAATTTCATAATTCTAAATATTATTTTTTAACGTTTTTAACCTCCATAGGAACCAAAATGTAGCCATTTGCACCTAATTTATAGGTTGGATTTGTTGCAGTTTTAGAATTAAAGATTCTACCTTTTGAAGCATCAACAGGTATATTCAATTTCTGCAATTCATAAACACTTAATAACTCAATTTCCACTCCTGTATCAAAAGTTATTTTTCTTCTTTTATTAATATATCTGTAAGCATCAAAGTTTGCTTTATCCATAGCAGTTCTATATGCTGAAATATTAGATACATTATTTTCTTTCACAATTCTGTAAGTGTTTTTTTGAGAAAATAAATGTGAGGAAATAAGAAAACCACAAATTGTTAATGTTATAGCAAATAGCTTGTTTTTTTTCATGTTTAAAAAAATTAATATTTCGCTTTAATGTTATTTTTTAGGTTAAAAATACAGTATTTGTTAAAATTTATTACTTTATCTACGTTAAGACGTAGCAAAAATTAATTAGTTGCCTATAAACTGAGTTCGAACTAAGAAATTAATGTTAATCCTATTGTGAAGGTGATTGGTATTATAAACTTTGTTTGTTAGCTATTTTCGCTAATTTGATAGGAATTAATAGTTATTTAGTACCTTTAAAGGTAACTATTTTGTTAGCATTCTAATTTAAAATAGCCGACAAACAATGAGTGAGCTATTTTTATTTTATCAAATTGACTTGACCATGATGATGATGTGGGATACCATGTGCATCATAAGTAATTACTTGCCAAAAATAAAGGCCTTCTTCAAGTAAAACTCCTGTATTGTTAATTCTTCCATTCCATGGTTGGTCTTTTTCAGTAGTCTTATAAATTACTTTAGTTGTTTTGTCGATAATGGTCATTTCAAATTGAACATCCCAGCCTAATAATGCTTTTGGAATAAAGGACTCATTCCCTCCATTATTATTTGGAGTAAATGCATTAGGTGCATAAAGATCAAAATCTTGTTGAATAGTTACATCTTTACTAATAGAATTCATGCAACCATAGTTATTTTTAACAGTTAGCTTAACTTGATAATCACCTTTTTTCTTATAAATTGTTTTAGGGTTTTGACTGATAGATTTATCCCCATCCCCAAAATTCCATATATAAGTATTGGTAGTTTCAATATCTTTGGTATTAAACTCAGTAAAAGGATATTTTAACTTATTATCATCATGATTTAACGAGATTTCAGCATAACTAAAATCAGCAATAGGCCGTGGTAAAATTATAACTGCATTTCTTTTGATATGTCTTGATTCGGCACCTGTTTTTTTATTCACAATA
>CAYRAD010000346.1:0-3309 GCA_964422135.1 uncultured Vicingus sp. | reverse complement strand
TGCAGATGTTTTTTTTAAGAGCATATTAAATAATATTACAGAAATGGATGTTCCAAATATAGCGAGCAAAGAAACATACAATAGTGCCATTCCTGCTTGTGAATTATTAATTGTAACTTCTGTGAAATCTGTAATGAAAAGGTATGCAATAGCCAATGGACCAATACTTAAAAAAGCCATGGAGGTGATAATAACGGAGTCAATTTCCTTTAAAAAAGATTTAATGATATTTAAAGATAAGGCATAACAAATGGTTGCTAATACAATAAAGAAAGTATAAGAGATCTTAGAATTTCCAATTTCAATACCATTAGAGGAAATTAGCCCAATAGCCCCAATAAAACCTATAAAAACACCTATAACTTTAATTCTTATAACCTTAGCTTTAAAGAATAAAATACCTACTACTAAAGCAAAAATAGGTGTTAATGAATTTAACATACCACTTAAGGAACTAGAAATTTCTGTTTGTGCTTTCGTAAATAAAAATGCTGGAAAACCATTACCCAGTAAACCAGTTGCAATTAAATATTTCCAATATTTTTTTTCAACTTTTCTAATGTAACGAATGACAAAAGGTAATAATGACAGAAAGGCAATAGATATTCTTAATGCAGCCACAATATTGTGGTCATATACTTCCAACCCTTTTTTCATTAATATAAAAGAGCTTCCCCAGATAAAAGCAAGTACTAACAAAATAATCCATTGCCATATTTTTTTATTGAGATCGAAAAAATTCATTTTTAAAAAGAGGTAAATGTAATTACATTTTGAATAGATATTTTATTAATTTTGTTTATTAATGGAAACAATAATTAAAATAGAAGGATTAAGTTGTAGCCACTGTATCAATACAGTTGAAAAAATACTAAATGAGGCAAACGGAGTTTTATCAGCAACAGTAAGTTTACCTGATAAAGCTAGGGTTGTCTTTGATGAAACAAAAACCAATCTAAATAATCTGAAAAAATTAATTAATGATTCCGAAATTTATAAAGCAATATAAAATGAAGTTTATCAGTAAAATATCCACATTAATTGTTATTCTTTTTACGATTGTTATTTTTCCTTCTTGTGGTGGAAACGAACAACCGTCAGAAAATGATTTATCAACAGAAATAACAGCAGAAAATTTGCTTGAAGTTGATTATGCTGTTGATGGAATGGTATGTGCTATGGGCTGTGCTGCAACCATTCAAAAAGAAGTAAATGGGATGGATGGGGTTAAAAATTGCGAAGTTTCTTTTGAAGAAGGTAAAGCACATATTGAGTTTGATAAATCTGTTTTGAGTGAAAACGATATTATCTCTAAAATTGAAAGTATAGCCGATGGGCAATACAAAGTTAGCACGTGGGTAGAAAAAGATAATACTGAAAATTCTGAATCTAAAGAGGGTAATGGTGAAAATAGTGAAAATAAATCTTCTGCTGAAGTAAGTTTACCCAGTTTTGAAATACCTAATCTATTCACTTTAATAATAGATCAGATATAAATAAAAGAATTGCAAAGGCAAAAAGCGATGTGAAAGCATCGCTTTTTTTTCAACTAAAATGTTAAAAAACAACCCTCATAAATCGGTTATTATTTGGCTTTTATCTGGTTGTCTGCTGATATTCTTAATGGTGGTAATAGGAGGGATCACTAGACTAACGAACTCAGGATTATCAATGGTGGAGTGGAAGGTGATAGTTGGAGTAATACCTCCATTAAATAAGCAGGAATGGTTAGATGCATTTAATGCATATAAACAATTTCCTGAATATCAGCAAATCAATTTTATGTTTACGTTAGAGGAATTTAAATCTATTTTCTTTTGGGAATATTTACATCGTCTAACAGGAAGGTTAATAGGAGTAGTATTCATTATTCCATTTCTTTATTTTTTAATAAAGAAAAAATTATCATTAAAGCTGATAAGTCAATGTTTGATAATTTTGGCGATGGGAGGAATACAGGGACTAATTGGTTGGTGGATGGTAAAAAGTGGTTTAATCAATAATCCCGATGTAAGTCATTTTAGATTAGCTATTCATTTACTGGCGGCATTTTTAACATTTGCTTATACTTTATGGGTTGCCTTTGAATTGATATATTTTAATAATGAAAGAGTTTATGTTCCCGAGATAAGAAGGTGGCTTTTTGTATTATTCGGAGTAACAATTATACAAATAACTTACGGAGCTTTTGTTGCTGGATTAAATGCCGGTTTTATTTTTAATACCTGGCCAAAAATGGGAAGTCAATGGATTGCAGATGCTGTAACTGATATAAAACCATTGTGGAACAATTTTTTTAATGGTTTGGGTGGTGTTCAATTCATTCATCGTTATTTGGCATATATTGTTGTAGCAATTATACTGTTCTTATTTTTTAGAAGGACTAAATTTAATCTAACTGGATTGCAATTAAAATCATTAAAAATACTTTTAGTAGTTGTATTTATCCAGTTTGCTTTGGGAGTTTTTACCTTAATATATGCAGTTCCAATATGGTTAGGCGTAACTCATCAGGTTGGAGCATTTTTGTTGCTGGGAGCTATTATTTTTTCTCTAAATAGCTTCAGAAAACCTGTTTAGGAATTATTTCCATTGAAAGGTTTCGAACATATGTTCAATGTCTTGTTTAATAAAATCCAACACAGGTTGTATAGAATCCTGATTGGGAATATTGTTGAAATATAAAGAACCTCTTACAAAATGATTAACACTATCTGTTAAGTGAAACTGATAAGCTGAAGCAGCATTTCCCTCAATGTTATAAACCAGTCCATAAACGTTGTGTTCAGGTATCATGATGATATCTTGCTCAATATCATTAGCTTTAATCGTATGCTTATACGCCAAGGTTCTGGAATCTTCTAAAAAGGAATTTAAATCTCCGTCAACAGGTTTGTAACTCATGTAAATACTGGCATTTAATTTTGGGAAATCAATATTAAACCAGCAAGGCTTGTCGGGGGCATTTATATCGGGCTTGATGGTACTGTAATCAGGAATATCAAATGTAAACGGACAATCCTTTACTAACAGGTGGTATTTCTTTTCAGGTAAACCGATTCTGAAATATCCTTTTGGTTTCGGAGTATAATCATCTCCACTACAGGAAAAAAGTATTGAGATTAGCACAACAATAACTACAAAGGATATCTTACAATTCATCATTTACCTTGTTAATAATTAACTTTATTCTCTTTACCCTTCTTTTATCAGATGCCTCAACTATAAATGTGTAATTTTTAAAGTTTATTCTTTCATTTTTCAGTGGTATTTTCCTTGCAATTTCAATGTCTAAACCCGCTAAGGTTT
>CAYRAD010000345.1:0-3337 GCA_964422135.1 uncultured Vicingus sp. | reverse complement strand
ATCAAATAGGAACGTTAACAGAAACTATTAACGCTGTTTCTATGGCAAACAAAGCTTCTTTTACATCTGTTATTAGTCACCGTTCTGGCGAAACAGAAGACAGTTTTATTGCAGATTTAGTTGTAGCCTTAAATACAGGTCAAATTAAATCAGGCTCAGCTTCCCGTTCCGACAGAATGGCAAAATACAACCAATTGTTAAGAATTGAAGAAATGTTGGGAGCATCAGCTCATTATTTAGGAAGAGATTTGAAATTCCTTAAATAGGAATAAACTAAAATTAAATAGGCCTCCCGGTTTTCCGGGGGGCTTTTGAATTAATATACTATATTTGCTTTCTTAATAAAATAAATAGAACTTACACATTATGCCTAAAAAATTATTATTTATCTGCTCAGCGATTATCTTTTTTTCATTGAGTTGTAAATCCACTCAAGACACCACTAATTCGGACAACAAAGATAAAATCGAAGTAACTCCAAAAACAGTTAAGCCAATCAAAAACCCCAGAGGTTACGATGTTAAATAATCCGGTTAATTTTATTTTCTACCGTTTATCATATTCTAAGTTGGTTATCATCTAAATAATTATCATCTTTACGATAATCAATTAAATCAGTAATATGCATAAACTTTTTATTTCTGTATTATTTGCTCTACTGGTAGTTGTTGGTTGTAAACCAACTCAAACCATAACTTTACCAGAGCAAACCATTGAAATTGAAGATCCTAATAAGATTCCTTCAAGGCCGATTTATCAGGCCTCAAGTACAGAATTTTTTGATCTTATTCATACCAAATTAGATGTCAGGTTTAATTGGGAAAAAGCTTACCTGTATGGTAAAGCAGAAGTAAGCTTGAAACCTCATTTTTATCCTCAAAATAAGCTCGAACTTAATGCGAGAGGAATGAACATTAATAAAGTTCAATTGATAACCATGGGTGAAGACAGTTTGCCCGTTTACACCAACCTGAAATATACGTATGATAGCTTAATTATTACTATCGATTTGGAGAAAAAATATACCCGAAATGATACATTAAAAGTATTTATTGATTACACAGCCAAACCAAATGAATTAAGTGAAGGAGGAAGTGCCGCTATTCGATCTGACAAAGGGTTGTATTTTATCAATGAAAAAGGTGAAGAGAAAGATAAACCTCAGCAAATATGGACACAAGGTGAAACCCAATCCAACTCTGTATGGTTCCCAACCATAGATTCGCCCAATCAGAAATCGACTGAAGAAATAGCTATTACTGTAGATGAAAAATACAAAACATTATCCAATGGAATTTTGGTTCAATCCGAAATTAACGGAGATGGCACCCGCACCGATTTCTGGGAAATGAATTTACCACATGCCCCTTACCTTTTTATGATGGCTGTTGGAGATTTTGCCGTTGTTAAGGACAAGTGGAGAAATATAGAAGTTGATTATTATGTGGAACATAAATATGAACCGTATGCCAAAGATATTTTTGGACTTACTCCCGAAATGATTGAATTTTTTTCCACCAAATTAGGTGTAGATTATCCATGGCAAAAATATAGCCAGATAGTTGTGCGAGATTATGTCTCCGGAGCAATGGAAAACACAACGGTTGTAGTTCATGGTGAGTTTGTACAACAAACAAAACGAGAAATGATTGATGGAAATTCTGCCGAAGATGTAATATCTCATGAACTTTTTCATCACTGGTTTGGTGATTTGGTTACCTGCGAATCTTGGGCTAATCTTCCGTTAAACGAATCTTTTGCAACCTATGGAGAAATATTATGGAAAGAATATAAATATGGTGATGATAAAGCTGCACAAGGGCTTCAAACAGACCTGATAAGATATTTACAGGAGGCTGAAAAAGGAAAGTACAAAGATATGATACGGTTTAATTATAAATCTAGAGAAAGTATGTTTGACCGGCATACTTATCAAAAAGGAGGAAGAATTTTACATATGTTAAGGAATTATCTGGGTGATGAGGCCTTTTTTACGTCTTTAAAAAACTACCTCAACGAAAATAAATTTACTGCTGTAGAAATGCACCAATTAAGATTGGCTTGTGAGAAAGTAAGCGGTAAGGATTTAAACTGGTTTTTTAACCAATGGTTTTATGCTTCCGGACACCCCATACTAAATATCAATTATGCTTATGATGATTCCTTAAAAACACAAACAGTTATTGTGGAGCAAATGCAGGATATAAAACATGTGCCAATATACAAACTGCCACTCAAAATAGATATTTATCAGGGAGAAAAAGTAGAAACAAAAGAAGTAGAAGTGGATTCATTAACAAACACTTTTACGTTTCAGGTTTCTTCAAAACCAGACTTAGTAAATTTTGATGCGGATAAAATGCTATTGTGTGAAAAAGTTGATAACCATAAAACCATGGATGAATGGGCATTTATGTATGAACATGCACCACGATATCTAGATAGATATGAAGCTGTTAAGGGAAGCTTAAAATCTTCTGAAGCTGTTGCTGTTAATACAATTATAAAAGCCTTAAGCGATAGTTATCCCAAAATAAGAATACTGGCTATTAACGGACTTAAAAATGCTGTAAAAAGTAATCAGGCAGAAGTTAAAAGTAAATTAATGAATCTAGCTAAAAATGATCCTGATTCTCATGTTAGAGGTAATGCTCTTGATGCTTTAACAGAATATTTTAAAGATGATGAGGATATAAAAGCTATTCTCATCAATGGAGTTTCTGAAGAATCATATTATGTAGTTGGAGCAGCTTTGGATGATTTATCCAAAGTGAGTTATGAAGATGCCTTAAAATTTGCGAAGAGTTTGGAAGATGATGATAACTCTCAAATTAAAAATGCGGTTTGTGGTATCTATGCCGATCATGGTGGTGCTGAACAAAACGAATTTTTTCTTAAAACGTCTTCTGAATTGACCGGTTATGGAAAATACGCATTTATCATGTCGTATGGTAAATATTTAAAAAACCAGAGTAATGACATTATATCAACATCATTTCCTATATTAAAAGAGACAGCTATTCATGAAAGTGCTTGGTGGATGAGGTTGAATGCTATCAATGTTATCACTGATCTTGAAAACATGTTTATTAGTAGAATTCATGTCGCAGAAACAGAATTAAAAGATTTGCCTTCGGGTTCTGATAAGGAATTAGAGCTACAAAATACACTTAATAAGGACAAGGAAATAAAGGAACAAATCGACACACTGTTAAGAGAAATAAAAGAGAAAGAAAAGAATACACGCTTAAGAAAAATGTTAGGGCTTAATGACTAATATCAAATTTGGTGATTTGAAGTTAACTAAACTCAGAATTAGTTTCATAAAAAAACCCGC
>CAYRAD010000344.1:0-3338 GCA_964422135.1 uncultured Vicingus sp. | reverse complement strand
AAAGTTTAGCACGAACTTTATTTCCTTTAGGAAGCTATTCAAAACCTGAGATTAGAAAAATGGCACAGGAAAGAGGTTATGATGAGTTAGCTAAAAAAGGGGAAAGTTTTGAAATTTGTTTTGTACCAGATAATGATTATAGAGGATTTTTAAAACGAAGGGTAGAAGGATTGGAAGAGAAAGTTACCGGAGGCGATTTTGTAGATGTTGAAGGTAATGTAATTGGTCAACACAAAGGATATCCTTTTTATACTATCGGACAACGGAAAGGTTTGGAAGTTGCCTTTGGTGATCCTCGCTATGTTGTTAAAATTGATGCAAAAGATAACAAAGTGGTATTAGGTACCAAAGAAGATTTAAACACTAAAATAGTTTTTGTTAGAGACCCTAATATTAGTAAATATAAAAAGCTACCAAGTGAGATGGAAGCATTGAGTAAGATACGATATAAAGATAAGGGAGCCAACAGTATAGTTTCAACAACTTCTGATGGAAGAATTAAAATTGAATTTTTTGGTGAAGTTCAGGGAGTTGCTCCCGGACAATCTGCTGTTTTTTATGAAGGTAATGATTTGGTTGGTGGTGGTTTCATCGATAAGGAGTAATATAGTCTGCTATTTTTCGTAATTTTAGCTCATGAAAAACCTTGTACTTTTCATACTACTTATTATGTTTGTTTGTTCTTCCTGTTCCAAAAAAGAGGTAGAAAAAATGGATGTTGATATTGGTCATGATTATGCAGGATTAGAAGTGGGGAGATATATAATTTACGATGTAGATTCTTTAACTTATGATGATTTTACGGCTACTGTTGATACAGCCAGTTACTTGATAAAAGAAGTAGTTGATTCAAAATATACAGATTTGGAGGGAGATGAAGCTTATAAAATTATTCGTTATCGTAAAGATAATGATACTTCTGCGTGGGTGCTGATTGATGTCTGGAACAGTAAATTAACCAATACTAATTTTCAAAAAGTAGAGGAAAATGTGCGTTTTGTAAAATTGATATTTCCGGTAAAAGAAGGAGCTACTTGGAATGGTAACTCCATGAATAATCAGGATCAAATGGATTATAGCTATGATTACATTGACAATCCTGAGAATATTGGCGGAAATAATTTGAATGAGGTTTTAAAAGTTACTCAATTGGAAGTTGAGGATACCTTTATCAATCCAAAATTATTTGTAGAAAAATATGCCAAGAATGTTGGTATGGTATATAAAAAGAGTTACGATTTATACAGAGGTAATTTCACTTCTCCCTGGTCGGGCTATGACGTAACAATGACTTTATCTTCTTATGGCAATTAAAAGATTTTTATTCTTCATACTGGTTCTAAATTCAATTTTTGTCTTTTCACAACATCAGTATGCTGTAATGTTTACTGATAAAAATAATTCGCCTTATTCCATCAATAATCCACAGCAATATTTATCACAAAAAGCAATAGATAGAAGAATTAAAAATGGCATAAGTATTACACAGGAAGATTTGCCTGTCAATCAAAATTACATTGATAGTGTTATTGCTAAGGGAGCAATACTAGTCAATAAATCGAAATGGATGAATTTAATCATGGTTAAGATAAATGATTCGACTGTTATTCCATCCATCTTAAATTTACCTTTTGTTTCAGGAATAGATTTGATTAAGTTATATGATACTTCCAATAAATCGCAAAGATTACAGGATAAATTAAATTTTGAAACGGTAAATGATTTGGATTATGGTTATGCAACTGACCAGATAAAAATTATGGATGGTGAGTTTATTCATAACTTGGGATATAAAGGTGAGGGAATGACCGTTGCCATTTTGGATGCCGGATTTACCAATGTTGATACTATAGGAGCATTTAATCATTTATGGAACGAAAACAGGATTTTGGGTTACTGGGACTTCGTGAACAATAACGACAGTGTTTTTGATAAACATTCGCATGGAACAGCAGTACTTTCAACAATGGCAGGAATAAAAACCGGAGAAATTATTGGCACTGCTCCTGATGCATCGTATTGGTTGCTTAGAACTGAAGAAGGGGCAAGAGAAACCATTAGTGAAGAGTACAATTGGTTGGCAGCTGCCGAGTTTGCTGATAGTGCCGGAGTTGATGTGATTAACACTTCGCTGAGTTACACAACTTTTGATAATCCTGCGGATGACCATAGTTATGCAGATATGGATGGAAATACAACTATAATTACCAAAGCGGCAGATTTAGCTTTCAGTAAAGGAATGTTGGTAGTTGCCAGTGCCGGAAATTCGGGAGTAGATCCTTGGCATTATATTGGAGCACCTGCAGATGGAAATGATGTGTTAACTGTTGGAGCCGTTGAACATGATGGTACTTGTGCCGATTTTAGTTCAAGAGGGCCTTCATTTGACGGTAGGTTAAAACCCAATGTAGCAACAATTGGCAGATATTCTGCTATTGTTAATATCGATGGAAATGTAGTTTATGGAAGTGGTACTTCTTTTTCCTCACCTGAGATGGCCGGAATGGCTGCCTCGTTTTGGCAGGCTTTTCCTGATAAAAGTAATGCAGAAATAAAAGCTGCCATAGAAAGAAGTGCCAGTCAGTACACCCATCCGGATAATGATTTAGGCTATGGAATACCTAATTTTAGAGAGGCCTATTTAATGTTAGTCGGTTTATCGATTGACGACAGAAGTCAAAATCAATTGTTAAATGTTTATCCTCAACCATTTAACAATGATTTTAAAATTTTATTTTATTCGGCAAAACTTCAAACCATCAACATTAGAATTGTTGATGTTGCCGGCAAATTAGTTTATAATTATTATTGGGATGTAAATGCTTCAGAAATAGAATACCTAAATATAAACGGTATTTTTTCTGCTTCAGGAATATATACCTTACAATTAATTGATGATGAGAAAAAAATTGTTCAAAAAATTATTAAACAGTAAGAATTAACTTTCCAATCCGTTGTGCATTTTGAATAAAAATAGTAATCATTTGTCATAGAAATCGAATTGACAGCATTTTGTTAAAATGCACAACGGGTTTTCCATTCAATCTCTATTTGATAATTAACGTGAATTTTGTTTATCAACTTTAAGAAATTGTTGATTCTAACTTTACAGAGAATGCAAAATCAATTGGTGGGAATTAATTAAATTCAGGTTAATAGTTTGTTTTCACAAAATTCAACCCCTCAAAAAAACAATATTTTTTTATATTTTCGGTTTTAATAATTAGTTATGAATAAGTTAAAATCAACTATTACAATTCTTTTTTTAATTTGCTTTGGGTTAAGCGGCTTTGCCCAATTTCAATCTACCGAAGATGTAAAAGAAGGAAAAGAAATGA
>CAYRAD010000343.1:0-3339 GCA_964422135.1 uncultured Vicingus sp. | reverse complement strand
TCTGACATTCGGAGGCATTTGGTTAATGTGGAGTGGTGTATTATGGTTTAAATATGTAGTTATTGCTTCAGGGATTTTGTTAACACTTACTTTTACTACTTCTATACTTTTAATTTTGATGCAATTGTTTAAAAGAACTGTTCAGTTTAGGGTATAAAAAAACCCCGTCATTGGCGGGGGTTTTTAAGATTTTAAAAGTTGAAATTGGCACTTAAACTACTTTAACGTTTACTGCATTTAATCCTTTTCTACCTTCTTGTAATTCATACTCTACATTGTCACCTTCTTTAATTTCATCAATTAATCCGCTAACATGTACAAAATACTCTTCTTTTGATTCTTCATCAATTACAAATCCAAATCCCTTTGAACCATTGAAGAATTTTACTGTTCCTTTTTTCATTGTATTAAATTTTATTAAAATTCAAATATAATGTAATTTCATTAATTTTAGAATGTTTAGGTAAAAATTTTATTCCTTTTCTTAATTGTAAAACAAAAAATTGGGAATAAAATCTACTATTTTTTAATGCTGATGTCCACCTTCACCATGAACGTGTCCATGATCCATTTCTTCAGCAGTTGCTTCTCTCACTTCCACAATACTACCAGTAAAATGAAGATCCTGGTCAGCCAAAGGATGATTTACATCCACTGTAATGGTATCATTTACATTAATGGAAAGAACTTTTGCAGGATGTACATGCCCGTTTTGGTCTTGTAGTGGCAAGACATTACCAATAACTACTTCTTCCACCAATTTGTCTTCCTTCATAAAAATATTCTGAGGCAATTCAATTACTGCTTCTTCGGTTCTTTTACCATAAGCATTTTCTGCTTTTATTCCGAAAGAAAAAGTTTCTCCGGCATTTAAACCTACAATATTTGCTTCAAAATCGGGAATCATTTGTCCCATACCTGATAAAAACACCAATGGGGCTTTGCCTTCGGTCGATTCAATCATTTCACCTTCAGCAGTATCTTTATACAATTTGTAATCTACTGATATTACTTTGTTTTTATTTTCACTCATAATTAAAAATTTTTTGCGAAGTTATGATTCTTAAAACGGATAACCTTGTAAATTGGGTGCTTTTTTGGTAAAGTTGATAGCTTAGTAATAGATTATTTAAAGTTACATTTGATTATTAAACAACTTCAAATACAAAAATTTATAAACACACGAACAATTATGATAACTTTTATATATTTACCACATGATTTTGATAGCAGATAGCGGATCCACTAAAACAGACTGGAGGTTGATAAATGATAAAGGAGAACGCTTCTCGTTCGAGACCATTGGATTTAACCCTTATTTTATTACATCGGCAGGTGTATTAAATGAAATCAACAGTTCCGAATTAATCGAAATAAAAAAGGAAGTTAAACAGGTGTTTTTCTATGGTGCAGGCTGTTCTACCGTTGAAAATTGTAAAGTTATTGCGAACCCTTTAAATACTTTTTTTAATAAAGCCAAGGTTGAGGTAGAACACGATATGCTGGCAGCCTGCAGGGCAACGTGTGGAAAGGAAGAAGGAATGGTTGCCATATTAGGAACAGGTTCCAACTCTTGTTTATATAATGGTTATGTAATTTTAGAAAATGTAACAGCTCTGGGCTATTTATTAGGTGATAACGGGAGTGGGGCAGATATCGGAAAAACTTTTATCAAAACATATCTGGGAAAGGAATTGCCATCCGAAATTGAGGATGAGTTTAAAAAAGAATACAATTTAACCACTTCTGATATTCTGGATTCGGTTTATAAGCATGCCTTACCAAACAGGTTTTTAGCGGGTTTTAGTTTATTTGTTTTTCAGCATATCAATCATCCTGAAATGCAAAAAATGGTGGAAAACCGTTTTGAATTATTTTTTGAGAAAAATATCTGTAAATACTCCGATTATCAAAATCAGACTTTACATTTGATAGGTTCTATAGCTTTTATGTACCAGAATCTGTTTAGAAAAACGGCTGATAAATATCAGGTTAAAATAGGCCGGATTATTAAACACCCTATTGAAGACCTGGTAAATTACCACATTGCCAATTCTTGAGAAGTTAGCATTAAGATTTTGGATTAAACCAATCTCCTTTGCATCGCATTACCTGTTCAATAATATCTCTCACACAACCTTTTCCTCCATCTTTATCAGATATATAGTGTGCAATTTCTTTAATTTCAATGGCTGCATTTTTTGGACAGGTCATTACGCCACACTCTTTCATGGCATAATAATCCGGAATATCATCTCCCATGTAAAGAACATTTTCAGAAGTAATATTTTTAGCTGCAAAATACTGTTGGAGCACTCCAACTTTATCTTTCACACCTAAAAAAACATCCCTTATTCCCAAATACTTAAAACGGTGTAAAACCGATTGAGAATTTCCACCGGAAATAATGGCAATGTTATAGCCTTTTTTTAAAGCCATGGTAATTGCAATACCGTCTCTAGAGCTCATTATTCGTAGTTGTTCTCCATTTTCTGTTACCAGAATTTTTCCGTTGGATAGTACTCCATCGATGTCGAATACAAATGAATTTATTTTTGGTAAAAGTTCTTTAAAATTTGCCATTAGTTATTTTTAATAATGTTATCACTAATCAATTTATAAATTTGCTGATAATCAGTTGAATCATTTAATAGTTTAAGATGGTTTTTTATTACTGCTTCGTCCTTTCGTTTAGCAGGTCCGGTTTGCATCGATTTTGGCGTTTTCTTTTTAATTTTTTTTGCGGTCTCAATAATCAGAGGTTTTAGGATGTCAAAATCAATGTCGTTTTTTCGGGTAATATCGTTGGCTATTTGATACATGTAATTGGTAAAATTACAGGCGAATACGGCTGCCAAATGTAATTTTTTTCGTTGTTCAGAATTGATGAGATATACATATTCCGATATAGATTCTCCTAAATTTATCAATGCTTGTTCCGTAATTTTAGTGTTGGCTTCAATACAAAAAGGAACCTCAAACATGTTCACCTCTTTTTCTTTTGAAAAAGTTTGAAGCGGATAAAATATTCCGTAATGCTCAAAACTTTTTAAAGCATCAATGGAAATACTACCCGATGTGTGAACAATCAGTTTATTTTTAAAAGATAACTTTTCAACAATTTCCTGAATAAAATCATCTTTTATACAAATGATATAAATATCACTTTCGTTAGAAAGTTGTTCAATCTGATTACATGCCTTAGCATTTATTTTAGAAGCCAGTAATTGGGCTTTTTCTAATGATTTACTATACACTTCATGAATAACAAACCCCTTATAAAATAAGGTTTTTGCCAGGTGTGTAGCTACATTTCCCGACCCTATAAATGTTATGGTT
>CAYRAD010000342.1:0-3350 GCA_964422135.1 uncultured Vicingus sp. | reverse complement strand
CATGTGTCATTATATCCATCTTCATTTGGAGTCATTACCTCTGAAGGATTTGGTGGTGGGCACTTAAAAGGTTCTATTGTAACTGTATTTGTATCGGTACATCCATCACTATCAGTAATGTACAAATTATACTCTCCTGCTGGAACACTCGAAAAAGAGCCGGTATTATTTTGACCAACACCTTGAAAATCATAATTATAGGGAGCTGTTCCTCCTGTGGCAGAAATTATTACATCTGCTGTTGTTTGGTTACATTCTGTAATTAATGGGGTAACCGTTGATTTTAAATCTTTTGGAACAGGTATAACTTCAATCTGATTCGTATCATTACATCCCTGATTGTCTGTAATGTAAAGTGTATAGTTGCCTGTTGGCACATCACTATACGTTCCTGTATTACTTACTCCTATTCCAACTAAATCGTAACTATATGGAGATGTTCCTCCGGTGCTTGTAATTTGAATATCAGCTTTAGTTAAATCACAAGCTGGTTGAGGAGTAACAGTCGATTGCATAATTACCGTTTGCACAGTTAGAGAAGTATAAGCCGAATCATCACTTGCCGGAGTGCAGCCTGTAGTAGTTAACATAATTAATTCTACCGTTTGGTTTTCAGCCAACACATTAATAATGGAATCTACTCCAACAATAGTGTCTCCATCTACAATCCATAAATATTGTGGGGTTAATGCTCCTATAGATGGGCTCGCGGTAAGTTGTACCGGTGTGCTCTTACATACTTTGCCCGTTGTTACATCTGGAACACTTGAAATATTAACACTTACCGGACATTGTGCAACTATTACACTTGCAAAACAGAAAAGTAAAAAAATTAATAAAACGTATTTCCTCATCCGATAAAATTTAATTAGTTTTTTCTTTCAAGCAGATATAATCAAATTGTAATTTGGATATTGAAGATAGTTTCTCACCTAAATCATATAGTTCTTCATCATCCTGTTCATAAAACCATTTTATTGATATGGTAAGACCTCTTTTAGTCAACTCAGCTATTTTCATAATAATTTGTGCTATATAAACAATAGATGTAGAATTAACCAAATTAAATTGAAATTCAAGATTCAATATCTTGTTTTCTTCTACATTATAATTTTCAATAAACTCTTTAACCGGTTCATATACAACTTCACAATTCTCGGGATAGGAATTACCCGAGATTCTGAATATTTTATTTTTCTCATCAAAATTAATATTAGGGCAATCTGCTGATTCTATCCGGTTAATATTTTCCATCATTCGTAATTTTTATATTTTACATCCAATTCTATATGAAATAAGGAAAAGTTCTCTGTAACCTTCGTTATTTTATATTTAAAATCTTTACCTGTTTTATCAATTATGGTCAATAATCCTAAGCCTCCAAATCCTTTTTCATTTATTTCAGGTGTTTCGATTTTCTTTTTAAATAAGTTAGTTAGTACATTTTTTTTCTGTACCAACAATTCGTCTAATTTTTTTTCTAATGAACTTATGTTTATAGTTTCAAGAGCATTGGATGAATAGATGGTATATCCTGATTTGTTTTTTACGAGTAATAAAAAAGCCAACTGATTTTTATCAGATTTAAGATTAGAATGATTAATAATATTATGAATACATTCAATAACTAAATAACTCAACCTTTTTTGAACATTTAGAGACTCTCCATTTTGCACCAAGGCGTGATCTACCAATGAAATTATAGAAATTAATATATGCTGATTAAAGGTGCCTAAATGCTTACAAATTACAACATCTTCTTTATCAAGACCTTCCTTAATTTTATTATAATCAGCTAATATCTGATCTTCACACTTACTATGTTCCTCCTCTATGTTCAAATTAGCTTATTTTAATTCCCATTACCAATACATCATCCACTTGTTTTTTATCTCCTTTCCATTCTCTCAAGAAACGGTTCAATAAAAGATGCTGTTCATCCATGTTCAAATCTACTGAATTTTCGATTAAAGACATAAATCCTTTTAAATATAACTTCTTGCCATTTTCACCTCCAAATTGATCTGGAAATCCATCAGAGAATAAATATACAATATCTCCTTCATAAAGTTGCATCCCGGAGGTGGTAAATTCTTTTTCGATAAAATCATCCCCACCAATAGAAAATTGTGATGTTTTTATTCTTTCCAGCCTTTTATCCTTATAAATTATTATTGGCCGGTAAGCTCCTGAAAAAGTTAAATAATTGGTTTCCAGGTCAAAAACACCGATGGATAAATCAAGCCCGTCATGAACCGAAACTTTATCAGATTTCTTTAAGGTATGTTTCAGTAAATTATCCAGTTTATATAAAAACTTTGCCGGATCAGTAATTTTATACTGGTAGGCTATCTCCTTAAAAAGTGTACTGGCAATCATACTCATAAAGGCTCCCGGAACTCCATGTCCGGTACAGTCGGCACAACAAACAATAAATTTATTCCCGATTTTTTCATACCAATAAAAATCTCCACTAACAATGTCGCGTGGCTGATAAAAAACAAACGATTCCGGAAAATGCTCTTTCATCAGATTTTTACTAGGTAAAATGGATTTTTGTATTCGTAATGCATAATTTATACTGTCCGTAATATTTCTATTTTTTTCTTCCAGTTCTTCATTTTTTTTGAGTACCTCCTTACTCCTGATTGCTAATTCTATTTCCAATTTTTTTTGAATAACCTTTTGCCGGCGTTCTCTTCTTTTAATGATATAATAAACAATCCAGACTATCGCGGCAATTACTAATAAAAAGAACCACCATTTTTTCCATATCGGTGCAGCTACCGTAATTTTAAAGGCTAAGGTTTCTTCAGAACAATAACCATCATTATTACATGCCTTAACATAAAAAGTATAGGTGCCATCGTCAATTCTAGGGTATTCAGCAATGTTGCTGAAAGAACTTTCGGACCAATCCAAATCATATCCTTCGAGATAATGTTGATATTTAACACCTTCAGGTTGTTTAAAGCTAATCCCAATAAATTCTATCTTTAATTTATAAGAATCATAAGGAAGATTAATGTTTGATGTTATCGGAATTTTTTCGTCTGAAATAAAAATATTTTTTATACTAACTGCAGGAGGAGTAATGTTTTTAGAAAATTTATTGGAATTAAATTTAATTGCTCTTTTATTGGTTCCAAACCAAATATTTTTATCCTCATCCGTATAAACAGCTCCCTTATTAAAATCATCATTTATTCCTTTTTTGGCATCATAAACCTCAACCGCTAACGATTCAGTACTTATTCTACTTAAACCCCCTCGGTGTCCTACCCAAATTCCATTTTTATTATCGGAAACAATGCAGTAACAATAATCTGATTTTAATCCATTTGCACTTA
>CAYRAD010000341.1:0-3364 GCA_964422135.1 uncultured Vicingus sp. | reverse complement strand
ATAAGGAAAAATTGAAGATGCTAAAATATATAGTGGTTCCAATAGATTATTTTACTTTGTTTTCTAGGGTATCAACTGGAGGAGAAGCCTGGAGAGTGAAAAATTACGGAATCTATTATGGGATAAAAAAAGGATACAATATAAATGAGTACTCTGAAATATTAACTATTAAACCTTCTTTAAATATGCAAAGAATTTATTCCTATTATTTGAATAAAAAATCTCCATTAACCTCTTCAGTATTAGGGTATGGAATTAATTATAAAAAGCAGATGGATTTAGAAAAAACAGGAAAAATAGCAGCTAAAAGACACACCAAATCAGATAAAAAATATTTTGAAAAAAATAAAATTATATTACAAAAAATGATTGATATTGTAAAAAGGAAAAAAGTTAAGGTTATACTCTACACATCACCAGCATATCGTACTTATGTATCGAATACGGATACAAATCAATTAAAAATGACATTACAAGCTATTGATATTGCTGTGGAGAGCAATTCAAATTGTGAATATTATAATTTTTTTGAAGATAGTACTTTCAAAGCCTCAGATTTTAGAGATGCAGATCATTTAAATAAATTCGGAGCAAAAAAACTATCACTTAAGCTAAATGATATTTTAAGTGATTTAAATAAAAACCAAACAATTAATTGCAAGCAAAACCACAAATAGCTTTTAATACAAAAACACTACTTTTGTCATTGTCTTATTTTAAGTATTTAAAGATGCCAGTACTATGAAAATAGCCATCATGCAACCTTACATATTCCCATATATTGGCTATTTTCAATTGATTAATGCCACAGATATATTTGTTTTTTATGACGATGTTAATTTTATAAAAAGAGGGTGGATTAACCGAAACCGCTTATTAATTAATGGTGAAGCACAACTATTTACTGTGCCGGTTTCAAAGGCATCTCAAAACAAATTGATCAATGAAGTTGAAGTAAGCATTGAGGAAAAATGGTTGAAAAAATTTCTAAGTACCTTGCAATTTAATTATAAAAAAGCACCTCATTTTGAAGAAACTTCTGCACTGATAAAAAAGGTATTGGACACAAATCATTCTACCATTGCAGATCTTGCAATGGATAGTGTCAAGAAAATTGCCAACCATCTTCAACTTTCGACCGTATTTAAAAAAAGTTCTGAGCAATATTCTCAATCAAAAGGTATGGATAAAGCAGATCGTTTAATAGAAATCTGCAAACAAAATAATGCCTCCGATTATGTTAATCCATCAGGGGGTAAAGAACTTTACGATAAGTTATATTTTAAAGAACAAGATGTGAATTTGTACTTTATTGAGAATAAAATTAACCCCTATCCACAATTTACAACTAATTTTGTTGGTGGATTATCTATGATAGATGTATTGATGTTTAATTCAAAAGAACAAATACAAGAGATGTTAAATGAATACAGTTTAGTGTAAATGAGTAATAATTATCAATATAATTTAGGTCAATTATTTAATTCCATTGCCAACAAATATTGCGATCAAATTGCTATTCGGTCCATTGAACCAGAATCGACTACTTATCGTGAATTAAATACGATTTCCAACAAAATTGCGAACTACTTATTATCTCTAAATATTCAACGAAATGATGTAGTAGCGATTCTGAATGATAAAACCACAATAGCATACGCTATCATGCTAGCATGTTTAAAGATTGGTGCCACATATACCAACCTTGATCCTAAAAGTCCTATTAAACGATTTAATAGAATGTTAGAAATATGCCAACCTAAATTGCTATTTTATTTTCAGGATAAAAATTCCATCATCAATGAATTACATTCTAATAAAATAGAGTTAATTGATTATTCAACTTCCGATTTTGTTAATACTGTTGTTCAACTTGAAGATACTTTTCCTAAATACAATGAAGCTGTAAATTCCAGTACGCCTGCCTACATTATGTTTACATCAGGTTCAACCGGATTCCCAAAAGGAGTGCTTATTTCACATCAACATATTTTAAATTTTATCAATTGGTCAAAAACAACTTATCATACAACAATTAATGATGTTTTCACTAACATTAACCCCATGCATTTTGATAATTCGGTTTTCGACTTTTACTCATCCTTGTTTAACGGAGCAGCCATTATTCCTGTAAATGAAAAGCTGACCAGAAACCCCAGAAAATTGTTGAATGCATTGAATCAGCTAAGTCCAACAATATGGTTTAGTGTCCCTTCGATGCTGGTATATGTGCTTAATATGCGGGCGTTAAAGGAAAGCGATTTGCCAACTTTAAGAGTGGTAACTTATGGTGGAGAAGGATTTCCAAAAAATCAGTTACGTAAATTGTGGCAGCATTGGGGAAAAAGGGTGCGTTTCGTTAATGTTTACGGCCCTACAGAGTGCACCTGTATTTGTTCATCATACGATGTTTCTGAAAATGATATGGAAAACGATGAATTACTTCCATTGGGGCATATGGCTCCCAATTTTTACGGATTGGTCATCAATGAAAATGGAAATAAAGTGGATTTGGGCGAAATTGGAGAATTATGCATTGGAGGACCAAATGTGGGATTGGGCTATTATAATAATATCCAAAAAACAGAAGAAGTTTTCATTAATAATCCTACGATTACAACATATAAAGAAATCGTTTATCAAAGTGGTGATTTAGTGAAACAAGATCCTAAAACTAAAATGTTCTTATTTTGTGGCAGAAAGGATAATCAGATTAAACGGATGGGGTACAGAATAGAACTGGAAGAAATCGAGAATGCTTTTAATTCTATAGAATTTATTAAAGAAAGCGCGGTTGTTTATGTTGATAATCAAAAACATCAATCAAAAATTATTGCCTGTTTAAAATCTGAGGTGAATGATGAAAGTAAAATGGCTGAAGTTTTAAAAAAGTACTTACCTTCGTACATGCTACCAGATTTGTATTTTTATTTTGATAGTTTACCAAAAAATCAAAATGGAAAAATAGACCGCCTAACACTAAAAGAAGAATTTAATTAATGGAAAAACAATTGATCATATTTGGAGCAGGTAAAATTGCTGAGGCTGTAAGTTATTATTTTAATAGGGATTCTGAATACCATATTGAAGCTTATGTGGTAGATGATGCCTTTGCAACATCTGATACTTTTTTAAACAAACCACTCATTAAACTTTCAGAAGTAGAAGACAACTACCCTGCAAAGATATATACTGTTTTTGTGGCCACAGGTTATCAGGCTATTAACCAATTAAGAAGTTCAAAATATGAACATTTTAAACAATTGGGTTATTCATTTACCAGCTATGTGAGTCCTTATGTAAAAGGCAATTTTAGCATTGGAGAAAACTCCATTATCATGGATAATGCGGTTGTTCAACCTTG
>CAYRAD010000340.1:0-3384 GCA_964422135.1 uncultured Vicingus sp. | reverse complement strand
TCTTCAAGTACAACAAGAAAAATTGTTTTGAATTAATGTTCGTTAGTTTATGATATTCTTGCAATTATAATAAATGACCTGAAAAGTAAGATTGGAAAAAAATAAAACTTTCTACAACAAAAAAACTAAACTGCACTTAAACACAGTTTAGCCAAACCGTCAAACGAAAAATCAAAACCACTACCGAAACCTAATTATCCACAATAGGAATTAGTAAAGCAATTGCTTCAGAAACATTACTCACATTTTCAAAAATCAAACTCAATTTATCGTTACGTTCTTTCATTTGGCAAACACGTGGGTTTTCTTGTATATACTTTAAAACTCTTGTAAATTTTGGCGATTGGTAATAAGGCGATTCCTGATTGCTAATAAAATAACCAATCAGTTTTTTCTGTTTTAGCACCAGTTTTTCCAAACCAATTTCTTTGGCAATCCAACGCAAACGAATGGCATTAAACAAGTCTTCAGTGGCTTTTGGTATTTCACCAAAACGGTCGATAAGTTGTTTTCGGTAAAAAGCCAGATTTTCTTCATTTTCCAGGTTATCTAAATCTCTATAAATATTTAAACGCTCACCAATGTTGCTTATGTAATCGTCAGGAATTAAAATTTCCAGGTCGGTCTCTATTTGGCAATCACGAACAAATTCTCTGTCTTTTAATTCATCGGCATACAACTCTTTAAATTCCTTTTCTTTCAATTCATCAATGGCTTCCTGCAGTATTTTCTGGTACATGTCAAACCCTATTTCAGAGATAAATCCACTTTGCTCTCCTCCCAATAAATTTCCAGCTCCACGAATATCTAAATCTCTCATGGCAATGTTAAACCCACTTCCTAAATCAGAAAACTGCTCAATAGCAGTTAATCTTTTTCTTGCTTCGGGAGTTAACAAATGCATTGGTGGAGAAAGTAAATAACAAAATGCTTTTTTGTTTGAACGTCCTACCCTCCCTCGCATTTGGTGTAAATCGCTCAATCCAAAATGATTGGCATTGTTTATAATAATTGTGTTTGCATTAGGAATATCTAACCCCGATTCGATAATGGTTGTAGCAACTAAAACATCATACTCACCTTCTACAAAAGCCATCATTTTTTGTTCCAATTCATCGCCTTTCATTTGTCCGTGAGCAATTAACACACGCACATCGGGGCGCAACCGTTGGACCATTCCAGCAACTTCTTGTATGTTTTCTACTCTATTATTAACAATAAAAACTTGTCCGCCACGAGCAGTTTCATAAATTACGGCATCACGAATAACTGCTTCGCTAAACACTTGCAACTTGGTTTCAATAGGTTGTCGGTTAGGTGGTGGTGTATTAATGTTAGACAAATCTCTAGCTGCCATTAGTGAAAATTGCAAGGTTCGGGGAATGGGCGTTGCCGTTAAGGTTAACGTATCCACATTGGTTTTAATGGTTTTTAGTTTGTCTTTGATGCTTACTCCAAACTTTTGTTCTTCATCAATTACTAATAAGCCCAAATCTTTAAATTTTACATCGTTTCCAACTATTCGATGTGTTCCAATTAAGATGTCCAATTCTCCTTTTCTCAGTCTTTGCAAGGTTTCTTTTTGTTGTTTTTGGGTTTTAAAACGGTTCAGGTAATCAATACTGCAAGGAAAATCCTTTAATCTTTTCTTAAAGGTCTTGTAATGCTGCAATGCTAATATGGTGGTCGGAACCAGAATGGCAACCTGCTTACTGTCGGCAACAGCTTTAAATGCTGCCCGAACCGCAATTTCTGTTTTCCCGAAACCCACATCTCCACAAATTAACCTATCCATAGGATGTGGTGCTTCCATGTCCTTTTTTACCTCAATTGTTGCTTTAAGCTGATCGGGTGTGTCTTCATAAACAAAAGAAGCTTCCAGTTCATTTTGTAAATAGGTATCAGGTGCAAACTGAAATCCCTTTTTGGCTTTCCGCTGGGCATATAGTTTTATCAGGTCAAAAGCAACTTCCTTAATCTTTGTTTTGGTCTTTTGTTTGGCTTTTTGCCATACATTAGATCCTAACCTGTGCACTTTTGGAGCAGTTCCTTCCTGACTCACATATTTACTGATTTTGTACAGCGAATGAATGTTAACATATAACAAATCATTGTCGGAATATACAATCCGAATGGCTTCCTGAGTTTTTCCGAGCACATCAATTTTTTCGAGTCCCGAAAACCGCCCTACACCATGATCGATATGGGTAATAAAATCACCGGGTTTTAAACCGTGTAACTCTTTTAATGTTAAAGCTTCTGTTTTCTTCTTGTAACTGCTTTTTAAGTTAAATCGCTGGTAACGATTAAAGATTTGGTGATCGGTATAACAGGCTATTTTCTCATCCAAATCAACAAAACCTTCGTGTACAGGCAATAATATTGGATGCATCTGAAGCTGTTTTCCAGTATCTTCAAAAATATTAGATAGTCGCTCCACCTGTTTACTGGTATCTGCCAGAATAATTGTTGTAAAATTTCCTTTTAATTTGCCTTGCAAATCTTCATACAACATGTCAAAATTCTTATTGAAACTAGGTTGTAACCTTTGATTAAATTGGATAGTTAGGTGGGAATCCAGATAAAATTGCATGCCGAATTCTATGGAATTTTTTCGTTCGATTCCGGCTAAAAATTCCTGAGCGTTAAGGTGTAATTCTGAAGGAGCTAAATGTTGTAAAGGTGAATTTATCAGTTGCTTATAGGCAGATGTTGCCTTTTCAAAATCGTCATTTATTTTACCGACAATTAGTTCTAGATTTTTTACCCATACCATGGTATCTTTAGGTAGGAAATCCAAAAAAGATTCGCGTTTTTCTTCCAGCAAAGAGGTTTGTATATTCGGGAGTATTGAAATTCTTTTGTACTACTTGATACTTAATTGAGTAACTGGATCAAAACTCCTTATAGATTCTATTTCATTGCCAAAAAACTCTATCCTGTAAGGATTGTCGTTAGCATAAGAAAAAACATCCACAATTCCTCCACGTATAGAAAACTGTCCGGGTTCCACCACAAAATCCTCCCGCTCAAAACCATATTCGATCAATACCTCATTTAAGAAATCCATAGGAATTTGTTCGCCTACTTTAATTCTGGTGGTGTTCTTTTCCAGTATTCTCTTGCTCACCACTTTTTCAGAAAGGGCATCGGGATAAGTAATAATATAAACACTACTTTTCCTTTTACTCAAAGCACTGAGTACCTCAGCACGTTGTAAAATGTTGGAGTTGTCGGTTTCCTCTATTTGGTATACATTTCGGTACGAATTCGGAAAAAAAAGAACTTTTTCTTCTCCTGCAATACGTTCCAGGTCATTTAAAAAGTATGCCGCTTCTTCTTTATCATTTAAAATAAAGAGTTGGTTGAGTGGTAAATTCTGAG
>CAYRAD010000339.1:0-3386 GCA_964422135.1 uncultured Vicingus sp. | reverse complement strand
TAAAACTTTATTTTAATAAAGAAGTTGATCTTGATTATGTATCAGATGTGGATTGTATGTATACTATGTCTAATGCAAAAGATCATCCACGCCCACACACTGACGGTTCAGCAACTCATCAATGTCTTATCTATATAAAAGGTGATCCACACTTGGCTAATGGCACAGGTTTTTATACTCGTGATCCAGAAGATACATTAAAATTTCATTTAAACTTAAATGTAGGATTTAAAGAAAACAGAGCTGTATTTTTTTCTTCAGATAATTGGCACTCACCTATGCAATGGTCGGGTGAAAGTTCATGGAGATATAGTATTGCTAATTTTATGACAATGAAAGGAGAAAAATGAAAAAGAAAATTATAGTAGAAGGACGTTTTATTAGTAAATTTACTGTCCCTCAAAAATATATTAAAGATTTAAATAATCATTATGAAAAAGCAAAAACTCATTTAACTAGTTATGGTCATAGATTAGCAGGAAGATTAGATTCAGAATTAAATATTATGACACTAATTGAAAAAACTAAAGCCTTTAACTATTTTGTAAAATGTATGAATGAACATATTAAAACAAGTGAAGATTTTAATGTATGTAAACCAGGCCCACATCATTTAGATATTAATGGTTGTTGGATTAATGATATGAAAGAAGGAGAATACAATCCTCCTCATACACACCATGACGGAACAGGATGGTCTACTGTTTTATTTTTAAAAGTTCCTCAGTTTATAGATGATACAAAAGATCCTCATAAATTTAAAGATGGTCAATTGTGTTTTATAATGAATCAAAATATATGTCATTATGTTACTCCTAAAGTAGGAGATTTTTATATATTTAGAGCAGATCATCAACATTGTGTAATGCCTTTTAAAACAAAAAAACCTGGAGCTATAAGACGTTCTATGTCTTTTAATTTTATTGAAGTGAAAAAAGATGTTTGAGAAAAAAATAAAGTTTATCGCTACTGATAGAGAAATGTTAGACATATGGCCTCATCCACGCCCTGCTTCTCGTTTTATTCCTGCGGAGTATAAAAAACTAGAAAGATTTACTGAAGATAATATACATGAACCAACTGTTAAAGTATGTATACCTTTCCTTGATTCTTTAACGGCTGGATATATTATTCCATTTGATCAAGATTATTTAGTTGATCCAGTAGAAAATGATTTTAGTGTAACCCCTGCTAACAAAGAACAAAATGATTTTGGTTATCATAAAAAAGCTCAGTTACCATTAGAATGGCAAAAAAATTCTGGAGAAAAAGCAGGAAAATTTATTAACAAATGGCTTGTTAAAACACCGCCTGGTTACAGTTGTTTATTCACACATCCTATGAATAGATATGGCGAAAATAGATTTAAAATTATTGATGGTATTGTAGATACAGATACTTATCTTAATACAATTCATTTTCCTTTTATTTTAAATAAAAGAGATAAACAATTTTTATTTAAAAAAGGTGATCCTATGGTTCAAGTTATTCCATTTAAACGAGAAGCATGGAAAATGTGGTCTGGTTTTTATTACGAAAAAAAACACGGTCAAACTCTTCGTTTGCTTTTAAGTGAGTGGAGCGATAGATATAAAAAGTTTTTTTGGCATAAAAAAAGTTTTAAATAACTAATTAAGAATTATCGTCAGGATCATTATAATTAGGATCAGCTATTAATTCGTCTTTTCTAGTCTGTCCCCAATCTAATAAATTTTGAACTGTAGTAGTGCCAGTAACAATATCGCTTGTAGAATTTAAATCTGTATTACCTTTCATTTTTCCTGAAGGACCACAATGTTGTATTTCATTATCACCTGATAAAGTATTATAAATAACATAATGAATGTTATCATCTCCTGGTTGACCAGATGGTAAAGCAGGCATTGAGTCTCCTCTATCTGCCCATTTAATATAAAAATTATCTACTTTTATATAATCTCCGTTTGATATTACTATTTCTGTTGCCATTATATTTCTCCTTAGTGTTTTATAATATAATTAACCACCACATATGGTGAAAAAGCATTAGTTCCTGCGGCTGTAACAGTTCCTGTTAAAGATCCCCCTGAATTAGTTACGGCTACAGTTCCTGTAAGAGTTCCCGCTAATGTTCCTGTGCCATGATTATGTGCGGTTCCTGATCCTTCACTACCTGAAGCACTATAATTAAAACGACCTTGGTTTGATTGTAATCTTCCTGATCCTGAAGGGCCACCTCTTAATAACAAAGTATGTGTATGAGAAGCTAATTGAGCCGTAGTTAAAGATGTAGTTCCAATATCCCCTGTCATAGTAACTGCTTGGTTATTAGCTACAGTAGATGTAATTGTACTTACAGCTTGGTTATTAGTTACTGCAACAGTAACTGTATTAGCACCACCCGTAGCTGCTAAATTATAAGTATTACCATCATATCCTTGTGGAGTTTTTCCTTGTAATTGAGGTACATTAAATGTTGTTGATCCATCTCCTGCGCCATAAGTAGTAGAAAGTACAGTAAAAAGTTCAGCATAAGTAGTTCGAGAAACTGCCCCACCATCACATAATAAATATCCATTTGGTGCTGTTGCTTTACCCCAAGGTTTAATAGTTCCTACTTCACTTCTATTTGTAAAATCTTGTAAATTAGTCATTGTACTTTAATCTCCATCCATAAGTTGCATCGTAATACACTAGAGCTATACCTGCACTGTTAGTAGTAATTTCTAAATCAGCAGCAGATCCCATAATTTTTTCAGAGTTACGGCCTATTGTAATTTTATTTGTTCCTGCCGTTCCCTCAGCATCTATAATTTTACATTGCATTCCCATACTTGGAGAAGCTGGTAATGTTAAAGTAAAAGTTCCACCTGATGTATCAGCAAAAATATTATCACCATCCACCATAGTATAGTTTCCAGTTTTTTTAACCCATGTTTCACTTAAACCTGCTAGATCAAAAATATCATACCAGTTAGTACCATCAGTAGCTAATAAACGATATTTACCGTTTGTAACGGTTACTGTGTTTCCTGTAGCTCCTAATCGTGCTGAAATATCAGCGCCACCACCAATATTATTATAGATCCCCATAGTTTTTTGAGTTGCAGGAAATTGAATTGTATGAGTAGTTGAAACTGTTCCTGTAAAAATTAATTGATTTTGTCTAGCTTCATTGTTTGCTTGAGATTGTGGACCATCACCGTTTGTTAGTGTGGTTGCCGTGCCAGTAGTAATAGCTTTTGAATATACACCAGCAATAGCAAATTCAAAAACTTGAGAAAAGTTGTTATTAGTTATTGTTCCCCACGTGCCTGAGTTTTCCCCATTTACTTGTAGTTCAGTTCTAAGCCCTGTTGAATATGTTGACATTTAATCTCCTAATAAAGTTTTATTGATTATTATAA
>CAYRAD010000338.1:0-3390 GCA_964422135.1 uncultured Vicingus sp. | reverse complement strand
CTTCAGATTTTATTTTTTGAATCATTCGTAATAAATCACCAAAAATTGTTCTTAATTTTTCGTAATCATGGACAACAAAATATGTTTTTCCTTCTTTTACAACTTTTTCAATAACGTTATCTTTTTGTCCTTGTTCAAAAGCCCAAGAAGCAACTAGTTGTCTATTTCTCATGTGAGCTTCTTCCAAAACAGCACCTGGTTTTAAACGGATTAATTGAGTCATCATGCCATTTCTGATGTAATCATCATAAGCTGCTTTACCTGCGTCTAAAGATGGTAATAAATTCATTTCAACCAATTTATTATCCATTAAATAGTACAAACCAACTAAATCGGCTCTTGCTTCTTCTAAGGTAGATGAATAATTTTTTAACGTTTCTTTCGGAGTACCTACACCTGGATTTAATTTACCTGAAGCATGTCCAATCACTTCGTGCAAGGCAGTGTGCATTTTATCAGCCGCTTCATTGTACGCTTTATTTCTGGCAATTTCATCTTCATTAAAACAGAATTCTTTTAATAATCCATCACCACTGGCTTTGCTGTATGCATCAATAATATTTCCTAAACTAACAGATTTTGAACCATGTGCTGCCCTAATCCAGTTAGCATTTGGTAAATTTACACCTATAGGAGTAGAAGGAGAAGAATCTCCAGACTCTCCGGCAACTTCCACAACTTTATAGGTTACCCCAACCACTTTTTCTTTTTTATGTTCAGGCAAAATAGGAGAATTATCTTCGAACCATTGTGCATTTTCGGCAACAACAGCCATTCGTTTTGAAGCATCAAAATCTTTTATTTGAACTACAGTTTCATAAGAACCTCTATAGCCAAGTGGGTCATTATAAACTTCAACAAAAGAGTTAATATAATCCACATCTCCCTCTGTGGCATCAGCCCATGCAATGTTGTATTTATCCCAAGTGTTTAAATCGCCTGTTTTATAATATTCAATTAACAATTTCAGAGCATTCCCTTGTGCTTCATTTTCAGCTACGGTTACTGCTTTTTCTAACCATTTAATAATTTCTTTGATAGCAGAACCATACATTCCATCAACTTTCCACACTTTTTCTTCCAAACCATCTTTACCTCTAACTAATTTTGAGTTTATACCATAAGAAATGGGTTCGTTTGTGGTTTTATCAATTTTAGATGTATAATACTCAATGGCTTCTTTTTCGGTAATATCTGAATCATAAAAATTACCTGCCGAAGCTAATAATAAATCTTTGTCTGGATCAAGACTAACTTTTTTACTGTCAATCTCAGGGTCGAAAATTACATTAATTATTTCTTCAGCTAATTCAGTTTTGGTTTCATTTAAAAGTGAAGTGAAATATTCTTTAGAAAAACCGGGCTTAAATTTATCCATCGAATAATGATGATGGATTCCGTTAGCAAACCAAACTCTTTTGGTGTAAATCATAAAATTTTTCCAATCATCAGCTTCCTTATCACCACTGTAATTCTGAACAATATTTTCTAAAGCTCTTCTTATTCTTAAATTATATTTGTAATTCTGATCCCAGCTAATATCTCTACCTGAATAGCCAGCTTGAGTTAAATAATAAACTAGTTTCTTTTGTTTTAAAGTTAATTTATCCCATCCATTTATTTTATAACGCTCAATTTTTAAATCTGCAAATTGTTCAGTTTTCCAAACAAAATTGGAATCATTTTCTTCAACAACTGGTTCGTTGTCAGTTTTACCTTTTTCAGTATTACCTCCACAAGAGAATAAAAGAGAACTTGTTGCGATAAACACCATAAAATACTTTGTTAGTTTCATATAATTTTAATTCTGATTATTAATGGATGACAAAAGAAATTAATTAATATGATATTTGCAATATTATTAGACTTGTCCGAAACAATCATAGTTTAACAATACTAATTAATCGATATTTTTAATTAAAAGAATAGCTCGAGGCTTATCATCTGAGTTTCAGCCTACATCTCTTCTTGAGGAGAGGTCAAAACTGTTTGGGTGAGGCGTAATAATAAATTACGTTTAGGTACCTTTAGGTCAAAATAAAACAAGCCTAATACCTCTACGAATCCGCCTCGGGTATAGTTCGTTTTAAGTAATTTTTTATAGATTCTCCAATAAAAAAATAGTATAAACGTTTATAAATCATGTTTTTTATGCACAGGCATAATAATTGTTTATTATGGCGTAGTTATTTATTAATTTTGCCCGTTGTGCATTTTGAATAAAAATAGTAATCATTTGTCAGTTCGAGTGATTTTGAGGAACGAAAAATTGTATCGAGAACTAGTTTAAATACCAAAACTCCTATTCTCGATACGAATTTCACTCTTTTTATTAGTGAAATTCACTCGAATTGACAGAATTTTGTTAAAATGCACAACGGGTTAATTTTGTGTTACGATATGAAAAAAATTATTTTAATATTCTTGTTGTTTTCTAGTGCTGTTGGTTTTTCTCAAGATGAAAATAAAATAGACGCTAAAGGCAAGAAACAAGGTTTATGGAAAAAATATCATCCCAATGGAATGATACGTTATAAAGGAAATTTTAAGGATGATAAACCTGTTGGTGAGTTTCTTTATTTCTATGATTCCGGAAAGTTAGAAGTAAAAATAACTCACTTTGGGGATGAGTCTTATGCCAACACCTACTATGAAACAGGTGAATTAAAAGCTACTGGTAAGTATGAAAATCAATTAAAAGATAGTGTATGGACCTATTACGGAATTGAGGGCTATAAAATGGCTGAAGAATTTTATTTAAGTGGTAAAAGAGAAGGTTCGTGGAAGGTTTATTTTCCAAATGGTCAGGTTGCAGAAGAAAAAGAATACACCAATGATTTTGAAAATGGTATCTGGAAACAATATTTTAGTGATGGTAAAGAAAAGATGTCTGCAACTTATGAAAATGGTGAGTTGGAAGGTAGAGCCACTTATTATGGAATGAATGAGAAAAAGGCGGTTTCAGGAGTTTTTGTCAGGGGGGCAAGAGATGGCTTCTGGACATTTTATGAAAAAGATGGTAAAACGGTTAAGAAAAAAGAAGAATATAAAAATGGCGTCAGAGTTGATAAAGGAAAATATGATGATGTAATTAACCCCGATAGTACAGACTATATTCCTGAAGATGTTTTAAATCCGGATTTAATGTCACCCCATTAAAATTTATTGTGAGTAAAAAAGGAAAAGTATTGGTTGCCATGAGTGGTGGTATTGATAGTTCTGTAGCTGCAATGCTATTACACGAACAGGGCTATGAAGTAGTTGGTATTACCATGAAAACATGGGATTATGAATCATCTGGAGGCACTAGAAAAACAACAGGTTGCTGTAGTTTGGATGATATAAATGATGCTAGAATGTTGGCGGTGGAAATGGGGTTTCATCATATCA
>CAYRAD010000337.1:0-3398 GCA_964422135.1 uncultured Vicingus sp. | reverse complement strand
GGAAATTTAATGAACAAACAGCAAATACAAGGTTTACTGGATGAAATTGAATTTTATTCAAATGATGGGTTTAATAAAATCATCATCGATTTATCAGGTATAAAATACATGAATAGCACAGGACTTAATATCCTTATCAATATATTTACTCAAACCAGGAACAGAGATGGAGATCTTATTATTACCAATGTTCCCGAAAAAATAAAAAAATTGCTTGTAATCACTAAACTGAATAGCATATTTAACATTGAAAACACTGTTGAAGAAGCAAAAAAAGTGTTGATTTAAAAGTAAAACAATTAGAGCAATAATGTTTTCGCACAAAGAAATAACAATTCAGTTCTAAGTAAGATTTAAAAACATTAAAACAAACGAATGAAAGTAGATGTATTATTAGGCCTTCAATGGGGAGACGAGGGAAAAGGAAAAATTGTTGACGTATTAACTCCCAGGTATGACATTATTGGTAGATTTCAGGGTGGCCCAAATGCTGGCCACACACTTGAATTTGACGGAATAAAACATGTGTTGCATACCATACCTTCAGGAATATTTCACGATGGAGTTAATAATGTAGTGGGAAACGGAGTAGTGATTGATCCTGTAATACTAAAAAAAGAAATTGATGCTTTAAGCAAAATGGGCGTAGCTATTAATAAGAAATTATTTATATCTAAAAAAGCACACCTAATTTTACCAACACATCGTTTGTTGGATGCCGCATCCGAGCAATCGAAAGGAAAGGAGAAAATTGGTTCAACTTTAAAAGGAATTGGACCTACTTATATGGATAAAACAGGAAGAAATGGGATTCGTGTAGGAGATTTGTTCTTGCCGGATTTTAAACAGCGTTACGATAAACTAGTAGCCAAACACAAACAAATATTGAAATTTCACCGTTTCGAATACAACTTGGAAGAACTCGAAAAAGACTTTTTTATTGGTGTAGAACTATTAAAATCATTAAATGTTGTTGATAGTGAACATTACATCAATAATGAACTTAAAAATGGAAAATCAATTTTGGCAGAAGGAGCACAAGGTACTATGCTGGATGTTGATTTTGGTTCCTATCCATTTGTTACTTCATCCAATACAACTACTGCCGGAACATGTACAGGTTTAGGAGTTGCACCTAATAAAGTAGGAGAAGTTTATGGAATTTTCAAAGCCTATTGTACCAGAGTGGGTAGTGGACCATTTCCAACCGAATTGGAAAACGAAGTTGGAGAACAAATAAGAGCTGCAGGTCACGAATTTGGAGCAACAACAGGAAGACCAAGAAGATGCGGATGGATTGACTTACCGGCTTTGAAATATGCCATAATGATTAACGGAGTTACCCAGTTGATTATGATGAAAGCGGATGTATTGGATAATTTTGAAACCATTAATGTTTGTACCCACTATATTGTTGATGGCGAAAAAATAGATTACATGCCTTACGACATTGTTTCAACAGATGTACAACCGGTTTACAGTAAAGTAAAAGGTTGGAAAACGGATTTAACTAAGCTTTCATCTATAAACGAAGTACCTAAAGAATTAAATGATTACGTTGAATACTTAGAACAAGAATTAAACGTTCCTATTACAATTGTTTCGGTGGGGCCGGACAGAAAACAAACACTTTTGAGAGATAGTGTATTGGTTTAAACTTAAAATTATTATGTTGAGCGAAGTCGAAACATTTTATAAGAAACTTAAAGTCCCCGTAACTGTTGCGGGGTCTTTTGTTTTATTTTTGTTTGTGATTTTTCCGGTATTACTAAGTGCCCAATCTTCAGTTAAAACCACTTCTGGAGAAAAAATTGAAATACTCAACGCCAATACCTTAGAATATGAAGAAATAAAAGGTAAAAAAGTGAAAAAACTCATTGGTGATGTTCAGTTGAAACACGACAATGCCCTAATGTATTGTGATAGTGCTTTAATCTATTCCAAATCCAATACTATGGATGCATTTGGTCATGTAAAAATAAATCAGGGAGATTCCTTACACCTGTTAGGAGATTCATTGAAATACAATGGGAATACCAAAATAGCCAACTTAAGAGGTGATATCAAATTGATTAATAATAATGTGACATTAACTACTCATTATCTCGATTACAACAGAACCGATAACATAGCTTATTATTACGAAGGCGGGACAATGGTCAATCAAAAAGAGAATAATACTTTGACGAGTGAAGAAGGTTATTATTACTCCAATGGCGAAGCATTTTACTTCAAAAAAAATGTAGTATTGGTAAATCCCGATTACAAAATTGAAGCTGATACACTTAATTATAACTCTGCTTCAGAAATCGTTAATTTTTTAGGTCCAACAACAATTACCAGCGATGAAAATTTTATCTATACCGAAGATGGTTGGTACAATACTGTTAATGATAAATCAAAGTTCTATAAAAATGCCTATCTCTATTCGGAAGAAAAAATTATTGAAGGTGATACCTTGTATTACGACAGGAAGTTAGGATTTGGTGAAATTATTTGTAACGGAACCATTACAGATACCATCGAAGATATCATCATTAAAGGCGATGTAGCTCATCTGTTTGAACAGAAAGATAGTGCCATGATAACTCAGGAAGCCATGATGATGCAACTCTTTGATGATGACACGTTGTATATGCATGCCGACACATTTAAAATTTCTACTCAATACGTAATTCCCGATTCCTTATTGAATGAAACAGACACTTCAAAAATTGCACATGATACCATCAGAACATTATTTGCTTACAATCATGCTAAATTTTATAAAAAGGATATGCAAGGAAGAGCCGATTCGGTGATTTATCATTTTTCGGATTCTACCATTGATTTTTACCACGATCCGGTTATCTGGTCGAAAGAAAATCAAATTACGGCAGATTTCATCTATATCTTAATGTCGAATAAAGAGATAGACCGGATGTTTATGAATGATAATGCGTTTATTATTGCTAAAGTTGATTCGCTGACCAATAACTATAACCAGATAAAAGGAAAGAACATGATTGGGTATTTTAAAGACAAGGAACTGAATAAAATTGATGTGAAACAAAATTCAGAAACCATCTATTATGCCCTGGATGATGCAGGGAAATACATCGGTGTTAATAAAATGAGTGGTGAGAACATGTTAATCTATTTAAAAGATAATGAATTGCAAACGATAACTTTTTTAAAAGATCCTCAGGGAGAATTGAATCCAATCAAAGATGTTTCACCAAAAGATGTGATTTTAAAGGGCTTTAACTGGAAGATTACAGAACGCCCGAAAGATATGTTCGATATATTTATTCCTTAATATAAACTTAATTAATTAGCTTGTTTAGAAAAACTGCATTAGCTATCTTTACACTAAATCAAACCCAATGGCTATTTACGAATTCAACGGATTTAAACCT
>CAYRAD010000336.1:0-3419 GCA_964422135.1 uncultured Vicingus sp. | reverse complement strand
TAAACTTTGTATGCTATAATTGTTTAATTAAAATATGTTGTTATGAAAAATACTTTTAAATTTATCACATTAGGATTATCCTTATCTATTATGGGAGGAATTGTTTCATTAGGTATTTATAAATACTTCGAAAAGCCTATTTCTGTTTCAACTTTACCTATCACTCCCAATAAAAATGTTTTAACTAGTAATAAGCTAGACCTCCAGCAACCTGTTAGTTTAGAGATGGCTGCAGAATTATCAATAAACACTGTAGTTCACGTAAAAACTGAAGTAGTAACACAAAGAAGTGTTGATCCTTTTTATCAACTATTTTATGGAGTTCCACAACAACAACCACAATTGGCACGTGCTTCTGGTTCAGGAGTACTAATTTCAGATGATGGCTACATTGTTACCAATAATCATGTTGTAGAAGGTGCCGAAAACATTTCTATTACCTTAAATAACAACAAGACTTACGAAGCAGAAGTAATTGGCACAGACCCTAATACTGACTTGGCTTTATTGAAAATTGATCAAGATAATTTACCCTACATAAAATATGGAAACTCTAATGATGTTAAAATTGGCGAATGGGTGTTGGCTGTTGGTAATCCATATAATTTAACCTCTACGGTTACCGCTGGTATTATCAGTGCTAAAGGAAGAGACATTAACATTTTGAGAAATGATCCCTACACAGGATTGTCGGCCATAGAATCATTTATCCAAACCGATGCTGCAGTAAATCCTGGAAATAGTGGTGGTGCTTTGGTAAGTTCAACTGGAGAGTTAATCGGAATTAATTCTGCCATTCAATCTCAAACCGGATCCTATTCGGGTTATTCTTTTGCTATACCCGTTAACATTGTAAAAAAAGTAGTCAAAGATTTAAAAGAGTTCGGAACGGTTCAACGTGCTTTTATTGGTGTGAGCATTCGTAATTTTGATGAAGAATTGGCTCAAAAATTAGGGACAGATGATTTGAATGGTGTTTATATCAACGGAACTACCGAAAATGGTTCTGCAGCTAAAGCTGGAATTAAATCGGGAGATATTATTAAAAAGGTTGGAATGAAACCCATTAAAAGTGTTGCTGAGCTACAAGAACAAATTAGTCAGTTTAGACCTGGTGATGAAGTAGAATTAACTGTTTTAAGAGACGGAAAAGAATTAAAGTTGCCTGTTGTGCTAAAAAACTTAAAAGGCAACGAAAATATAGTTTCTGAAGAAACGAACAGTGTTTTAAAACAATTAGGAGCTAAGTTTACTGAAGTAAGTAATAAAGAACTTAAGTATTTAAGAATAACAAACGGGATTAAAGTTGACGAGCTTTTTAATGGAAAATTGAGAAGTGTTGGCGTTCGCGAAGGGTTTATCATTACCAAAGTGAATGGTAAAAAGGTTAGCAATGTTGATGAACTTACCGCTTCGATTGAGGATTTAAAAGATGGAATTTTAATAGAAGGAATATATGAAAATGGTAGAAGAGAATTTTATGGATTTGGTTTATAGTTAGGTCTCTTCTCTATTTAATTGAAAGCGTAGCTTTTCAGCTACGCTTTTTAATTTTACTTAATTACAAATGTTTGACTTTCTCCTAATAATAGACTATTTTCGTTCCTACTTGTCTGTAGGCAAGCTAACAACCATTTATATCGTATTAAAACACGATATAGACGGACGTTGATTGGAATTCAAATTTTGAAAAAATCATTCATAATATTATTATTAATTTCTGGTTTTAATCTGTTAGCAAAACCTGACATGGTAAGACTTAACGAAATTGAAAAATATACTCTTTTCATTAAAAGCTATGGCTTAGCAATTTATTTCACTCCACACGAAGGATATAAAACTGAAGATTGGGAAGGTTTTCTCCTACAATCTATGCACAAATTAAACCAACAAAAATCATTTGATAATTCCCTTAAAATAATTAACGATTTATACAAAAAAATAAATATTCCTATTCAAATTGATACTATTAAAAGTAAAATAGAAGAAGATACCACTTCTGAAAAAGTAGATACATATTACTGGAAACACACTGGATTAGGACTTGGAAAAGATAAACTTCCAAGTATCACCAGATTAATAACTTCAAGTAATAAAAGCAATATTGAGATAAGAAAAAATTCATATATTACATATGAGAATATTAAGCTTATCAATAATTATTATTGCTATTTCCCTCTCTACTCAGACCAAATAACTGAATTAATAAAACCTGATTCTTATAGCAATACCAAATTTTCTAAAAGAGATAGGGATTTTGCTTTGTTAGCTTATGTTTGGAATTTGTACAATTACTTTTATCCTTATTCCTCAGACCTACAAATTCCTTGGGACAAACATCTTCAAAAATCTATTAATTCATTACTAAACAATGATAAAATTGAAGACATTCTAAACAAATTAAATCAAGCATTGAATGACGCCCATTCTTACATTTCAATTGACTCAAAAAACAAAAGAATGTCTTTTGTTAAACGAGATTATTACCCTATAAACTTTGAACATCTTAACCATAAGATTATTGTTTCTTCAATTTCAAAAGATTACCAATCCAACATTGAAGCTGGAAACATATTAATTAGCGTAAATAACGAAGAAATAAATCCTATTATTACTAGGCTAATAAAAGCATATTCAGGGAAAAAAGAAACATCAATACATTCTGTTGTAGAAGGTTGGTCAAAACTAGGTTTTCTTAATAGTCTATTTAATGCTTTTTCTTCTGTTGACTCACTTACATTAACCTTTCTAGATAAAAATGGTTTACAAAAAAACACTATAATTCAACGGACAGACAAGAAGTATGATAAATTCAGTAACCCTATATTAAAAAATGACAATTATTACTATATCGATGCAGGAGATTTAAACTATAAAGAGTTTAAAAAGAAAATGAAATCCATTGAGCAGTCAAAAGGAATATTCTTTGATTTACGTTCACATCCGACATACAGTTTCACTCGTATTCTATCCCATTTTACTGACACAGATTTAGTCTTAGACAATTTATTTACACCCATCAGAATTTCTCCTAGAAAAGATAGTATAACTTACAAATCAACTACTGGATTCAAAATTAAATCATCTAAAAAACAAATCAATATCCCTGTTTATTTCATTACTGGACCAGGTTTATATAGTTATGGCGAATCTTGTATTCATTTAATTAAAAAAGGGAAATTAGGAATAACCATTGGCGATAACACAGGCGGATGTAATGGCGATATAAACTTTAATCGCATGTTCAACACAACTTTAGTGTGGACAGGAAAAAGAGTACTAAATAACGAGGGAAAAGTATTTCAAGGAGTAGGATACAAACCAGACATTTATTTCAACTTCGAATCAAAACACGTTGACAAAAAGCTGTTAATAAAAGACTTATTGATAAAAATACAAAAAAACAACTAACATCAGTA
>CAYRAD010000335.1:0-3422 GCA_964422135.1 uncultured Vicingus sp. | reverse complement strand
GCTTTAGAGGTGGAGCAAGGGATAGAAATGTTGGCTGGAGAATTGATTATTTTTTAGTGAGCGATAGTATCAAAAACAAAATTAAATTAGCTGATATTTTAGCTCATGTACATGGTTCAGACCATTGCCCGATAACTTTGGAAATTTCGGAATAAAAAAACCCAACTGTTGTTGGGTTTCAAGCGCTAAATTATTTCCTTTATTAAAAATTTTTAAGAGCATCTCTGTATTCAAACATATCTTGTCTGTTTATTGGATTATTTCTATCTAGCATTAACGATAATAAATAATCAAGACTTTCTACCCTATCTTCATCAGTTTCAATTTTATTAACAATCAGTTCAGCAGTTTCTTCATTTTCATCATCACCTAAATCATCCATTACTTCTTCGTCTGAAGGGATTGGAATATTGAAAGTATCATTTTCTTCTAGGTGTTCATATGTTAATCGTATAACTTTTGTTAATGTAGGATCTTCTTCTTCAAGAGCAAAAGGTCTTAATTCTTTTAACCCTTTAACTAAAGCTTTTTTATCAATTCCATTTTTTGCAAGGTTTTTTTGCAATTTAACTATCAATTTATTTCCTTCAATGCTTTCCATGGTATTTGTTTTATTTGTTGCGAAATTATCATTCTTTATTTATTTTTCCATACGCTTAAGTAAATTTATTGAATCTATTATGAAAAAATCTATCTTATACCTTACTGCAGTTTTCTTATTATTTTTTAATAGTTGCTCATGGCACGAGCTTTTTGTGGTAAAAAATACTTCTGATAAATACATTGTCGTTTCTTATGAGATTGAACCTATTGAACGGGGATTTGCGTTGTTTAATACCATTGCAACTATGTATAATCTAAATAACAGAAATAACATTGATTGGAACAAAGAAATAACAGTTACTGACAATGATACTTCTTCTTGTGTAATAAACATTAATATTCCTCCCAAAAGTGCTTTAATTATTGGCAGATTAAGTAATGATGTTTATAAATCTCATAACCAAAAATTTATTAATGACCGACATTTTAATTTTATTAAGATGGAGATAAAAAAACTAGATGAAACCACAATAATTACGAAAAACGATTTTGATAACTTCTTTATTAAAAAAGGAGTTGAAATTACTTATGAAATATAGTAATTTCGCCATGAATTATAAAAAATTTAGATATGGCACAAATTACATTAAAAGGAAACAAAATAAATACAAGTGGCGAATTACCAAAAGTTGGTGAAAAATCAAAAGACTTTAATTTAGTTAAAACAGATTTATCTACTACAACGTTAAACGACTTTAAAGGAAGTAAGCTAGTTTTAAATATTTTCCCAAGTATTGATACTGGAACTTGTGCTGCATCTGTTAGAAATTTCAACAAAGAAGCTGCCGGTTTAGCTAATACTAAAGTTTTATGCATTTCAAAGGATCTTCCATTTGCTCAAAATCGATTTTGTGGTGCCGAAGGAATTGAAAATGTAGTAATGCTTTCTGATTTCAAAACCGGACAATTCGGAAAAGATTATGGCTTGGAAATAATTGATGGCCCATTAGCAGGATTACACTCGCGTTGCGTTATAGTAATTGATGAAGAAGGAACTATTGTTTACACTGAGCAGGTGGCTGAAACGACAGAAGAACCTAATTACCAAAAAGCATTAAATAGTTTATAAAAATCGAAAATTAATTCCCAATGGAAATAATTTCGACCAATATTGGTATTCCAACTTCTGTGATAAAAAATGGAAAAGAGGTTCAAACCGGAATATATAAGACTTCTGTTGAAGGGGCTATCCAGTTAGATAAAACTGGTGTTGCTGGTGATGCCGTTATGGATATAAAACATCATGGTGGATTAGATAAAGCATGTTACCTCTATTCTGCTGACCATTATAAATTTTGGAAAAAGAAATTTCCGGATTTATACTGGACTTGGGGAATGTTTGGAGAAAATCTAACCGTTGAAAGTCTTGATGAATCTAAAATTAATATTGGTGATACATTTAAAGTCGGAACGGCAATAATTCAGGTTTCAGAACCACGAAGGCCATGTTCTGTCTTAGGGCTTAGTTTTGGAACACAGGAAATGGTAAAACTATTTAATAATTCACCTTATCCTGGAATATATGTTAGAATTCTGGAAGAAGGAAAAGTAAAAGTTGGAGATAAGCTTATCCTTATCAATAAATACAATAGTATCACAATTAGAGAAGTATTTAGTTTATTTTCTACCAACAGAAAAAATACAGATTTAGCAAAGAAAGTAATTCAAACAAAATATTTAGCACAAAGTTGTGTCGATTCCATCAAAGATAAATTTGATTTAAGGTGATATAAATTTAGCACCGATTTTGCCGTTTATAAAATAATCTGCATTTATTCTAAATAAAATTTTATTTTAGCTTTTTTTAAAATATTCATGCAACCTTTACTAAATATATTAAGTCAAAGTCAAAGAGATATTAAATTTATTATGAGAAAATCACTACTTGTTATATCAATTATTGTAATTAACATTAGTTTTACATTTGCTCAAAGAGGGAAAGATGGGGCAAAAATAGTATCGACAACAGAAATTGTTAATGCATATACTACGTTGACCGCTGATGCAAACATTGGAGACAACTCAATAAGTGTAACTAATAGTAATTTAAATAATAATTTTAGCTCTAATCTTACTGCTGGTGATTTAATTATGATTTACCAAGTACAAGGAGTATCCATTGATGATACTATTGCATCTATTCATACTAATTCATCGAAATTTTTTTCAAATTGGGGTAGAATAACTAATTACAATAATGCTGGTAATTATGAATTTGTTCAAGTTGAAAGTGTACCAAATAGTACCAGTATAGTTTTTGATTGTCCCTTACATAACAATTATACTTCCTCAGGAAGAGTACTGGTAATTAGAGTTCCAAGGTATCAATCTTTAACAATCAATAGTGGTGGCATTTTAACCACTTCTCAATGGAATGGAACGTCAGGTGGAGTAATAGCAATTGAAGTTTTAGGAGCAACAATAGTAAACGGTGATATTGATGTATCTGGATTAGGATTTAGAGGTGGAGTTGCATTCAACGCTAGTTCTGTTTATGGTGGATTGCGATATGCAGATGCTAATGTAAATGAAGGAGCTCAAAAAGGAGAAGGAATAGCAGGAGATCAAAGTGTTTATGCCACATTTAACGATGGTGGTGCAACTCAATGTAGAGGTGCTGCGGCTAATGCTGGTGGGGGTGGAAATGCTCATAATGCTGGTGGGGGTGGTGGCGCCAATGCTGGTAATATAAACAATTGGAATAATGGTGTTGGTAACCCAGACATTAGCACTGCTAACTACATCACTGCTTGGAACCTAGAAACATCACAAAGTGGATTATCTTCTGCAACTGTTTCTTCTGGCGGTGGCCGTGGCGG
>CAYRAD010000334.1:0-3425 GCA_964422135.1 uncultured Vicingus sp. | reverse complement strand
ATGGCTACCTTAGCAATATTAAACCATTTACAGGATTAAATAATTTTGAATTTATAGAAGGTGATATCACCGATTTCGAAACCTGCAATGCAATAATATCTACTGTAGATTATATTTCTCATCAAGCGGCACTTGGCTCAGTACCTCGTTCAATAGAAAATCCTCTGGCAACACATCTGGCCAATGCAACTGGTTTTTTAAATGTTTTAACCTCGGCAAAAGAAAGCACCAGACTAAAACGTGTAGTGTTTGCAAGTTCTTCTTCGGTTTTTGGCGATAGTAAAGAACTTCCTAAGGTAGAGGGTAGAATTGGTAATCAGCTTTCGCCATATGCAGTTAGTAAACGAACCAAAGAATTGTATGCAAAGGTTTTTGCAGATGTTTATGGTCTGGATGTGGTGGGTTTAAGGTATTTTAACATTTTCGGACCCAATCAAAATCCTTCAGGACCTTATGCCGCAGCAATTCCATTGTTTATGAATGCCATTTTGCATAGCACTTCACCAAATATACATGGTGATGGAGAGCAAAGCAGGGATTTTACCTTTGTAGAGAATGCAGTACAGGCAAATATTAAAGCTCTTTTTACAGAAAAAGAAGTAAAAGGAAAAGTAATGAACATTGCCTGTGGAGGAAAAATATCAATCAATGATTTATTTAAAACGATAAGAACCATTGTTGGAAATAATGTTGAACCAGTATACGGGCCGGAGCGTAAGGGTGATGTTAGAGACTCTTTGGCTGACATTTCTTTAGCGAGACAATTAATTGATTACAATCCGGAAATTTCTATTGAAGAAGGATTGAAAATTACCATTGATTGGTTTAAAAAAGAATTCGTAAATTAGTTACCAATATAATAATTTAAAGTTTTTGGTTCAAAGAATTAATAATTTTGAACAAAATAAACCTTAAACTATAAATCTCAAAAATTGAGCCTGTTTAATAAAATATTTAAAAGTGAACCTAAGTTAGAGCCTATAAGTCTTTCCACTTTTGGAACGGATATTCATTCACATTTGATTCCTGGAATTGATGATGGTTCGCCTGATATGGAATCTTCTATCAACATGATTAGAAGATTTATTGAATTGGGGTACAAAAAGATTGTCACTACTCCTCACGTTATGTGTGATTACTATAAAAATACACCTGATATTATTTTAAAGGGGCTGGAGGGTGTAAAAAATGAACTGCAAAAGAATAACATTAGCATTGATATCTCTGCAGCAGCAGAATATAATTTAGATGATGGTTTGGAAGCTTTAATAGAGAACAAGAAACTACTTACTTTTGGAGATAATCATGTTTTGTTTGAATTGCCTTTTATGAATGAACCTAAGAATTTTCAGGAAACAGTATTTAACTTACAAATGGCGGGATATAAACCTGTTTTAGCACATCCTGAAAGATATACTTTTTGGTACAATGATTTTGAAAAATATGAAGAGTTAAAATCACGTGGAATATTGCTACAAATGAATTTGCTCTCGCTCACCGGACATTATTCTCCTCAAACCAAAAAAATTGCAGAAAAGATGGTTGAAGCTAATTTGGTTGATGCAGTAGGTACGGATTGTCATCGTTTGGAACACCTTGCTCTCATTGAAGAGTTTTTGAGCTCAAAATATTTTCATTTGTTGGCAAATAAGGTTAATTTATTTAATAAATCACTTTAAATTATTTAAATAATTCATTCATTACGCTACCATCAGAGTTGGGTAGAGTAAAATCGAGTAACTCGGCAATTGTGGGAGCAATATCAATTAATTCGCAGTGATTGTTTAAAACTTTATTTTGGTAAAAATCCGGGCCATAAGCAAAGAACATAACGTGTCGGCATCCAACACAATTATCACCATGATTTTGAAAACCTCCATTTAAATCGTCATGCCTGCCATGGTCATTTGTAATAAAAATGGTAGTCTTATCCTTGTAATTTGCGTCTGACTGGATAAAATCAAAAATTTGATTGATGTAATCGTCAATAATAGTTATTTGATTCAGATAACCAAGAGAGTCATTTGCATGAGCTGTATAATCAGGATTTCTAAAATTAATTAATGTAAGGTTTGGCTTTTCCGTGGAAAGAATGTTTAGCGTGTTATATAACGTAATACTATCTTCTCTATATCCTGTCCCCAATCCATTTATTCCGCAGTTAGTATTAGCAAGATATAAATTGTTGTAAGAAGTATCAGAAGTATTAGTTAGCACTTCTAACTTATCTTTACTGGTAATTAACCAACTTTCTTTATCTGGATATGTTTTATTGAAATATTGAAAAATAGTAGGAAAAGGAGGCAGCTCTGTACCGCCATTATTAATATTATAATATTTACCACTAATCATGGCTAAATGTCCCGGAGAAGTCAAGGTAAAACCTTCATTGTAAAAATTAGTATTTACAATGCAAACAGGGGCAATGTTATTAGAAATATTGGGTATATATGCATGACTTGAGTCACCCCAGGTCTCAGAATACCTAGCACCATCCATTACAATAATTATTACATTTTCTGTTTTGTAATTATCATTGTAAATTATTGAAGATTTATGGCAGGAAAGAACAGTAACAATGCCTATAAAACCTAATAAATAATAAAGTTTTTTCATTAAATTATTTCAATTCATACTCTTCCTGTAAATAAGCTCCAATCTCTTTCTCTAATGCTTTCATTTTTCCGTGAAAAGCAGCAAAATATACGATTATTGGAATTAAAAATCCCAACAAAAAAATACAAAGAACAAATAATAATTGTCCTCCCACAGAAGGGAAATTACCGACCACATTAAAATTACCTTTTCTGATAATGATGTTTGCACCAATAGAACTTGATTTACTGGCAACTAAAAATTGTTTCCCTCTCATTTTAAAAGTATAATCAGGAAATTTTTGTTGTAATTTTTCCTGTACCTCAGGGTAAGTTATCGAGTTTGGTGTTATCTTAAATTTCATATAAAAATAGTTTAGTTAGTATAACGAAAGTATAAAATAAAACTAATAAAAACTAATGTTTTTGAGCTAAATAACTTTGTAAAATAATGGTCGCACTTATTTCATCAACTAAAGCTTTATTCTGTCTTGCTTTTTTCTTCAAACCACTATCAATCATCGTCTGAAAAGCCATCTTTGAAGTAAACCTTTCATCTACTCGTGCAATTTTAATTTGAGGGAATTTTCTTCCTAAATGTTTAACAAAAGGCTCTATAAATCGTGCTGATTCAGCAGGATTGTTTTTGAGGTCTTTGGCTTCTCCAACTACAATACACTCTACATCATTTTTACTAAAATAATCTTCTAAAAAAGCAATAATATCTTTGCTGTGTACTGTAGTTAAACCACTTGCAATAATTTGCATATCATCGGTCACGGCCATCACTACATGTTTGCTTCCATATTCTTCTCCTACCCACATTTCTAT
>CAYRAD010000333.1:0-3433 GCA_964422135.1 uncultured Vicingus sp. | reverse complement strand
AAAAAGATGCAACAAATAATTAATTTTATAAACAAACTTTAACAATTGTATAAACCTTTATTCATATTATTCTTTTTACTAATAATAAGCATTGGCAGTAGCAAGGCTCAAAACCTTGTTTACAATGGAGATTTTGAGATTTACGATACTTGTCCTACTGGTTGGTCAGCCCCAGGCGATTTGCAAATAGAACATTGCACGGGTTGGACAGCTCCAACCAAGTTGGGAACTTCTGATTACTTTAATATATGTAATAATTCAATTAATGGTATTGTTGGTGTTCCCAATAATTTTGGAGTTTACCAACAACCATTTAATGGAAATGGCTATTGTGGAATTTTTACTTGGGATATAGATTTTGGGATTGAATATCGAGAATATATACAGACTAAATTATTACAACCATTAATAGCGGGAAATGAATATCGTTTTTCATTTCACGTATCAAATCAAGGCACTAACTATTCTCTTGAAAAAATAGGGGCATTATTTAGTGTTAATGATTTTAATGCTATTACTTTCTCGCCAATAGTTGTTCATCCACAAGTTGTCAATCAAAATGGATTTTTAACTGATAGCATTGGTTGGACAAAAATAGAAGGTGATTTTATTGCGAATGGTGGTGAAGAGTTTTTAACCATTGGTTATTTTGAAGATAGTATAGGTGTAATAGACACCATAAACCCTTATACAATACCTTTTTTTATTGCTCAATCTTCCTATTACTACATAGATGGTGTGGAACTTATTGATATTACTGATGAAGATTCACTAAATAATGATTCAATCGTTATCCCAAACATCATCACCCCTAACGGTGATGGGATTAATGATATATTTCAATTGAACTTTCCAATTATATCAACTATGATATACAACAGGTGGGGTCAACAGATTTTCGTTAGTAATAATGATGCTTTTTGGGATGGTAGAACTACTGCTGATAATGAAGTACCAGAAGGTACTTACTATTACATTATTGTAACAGAAGAAGAAACGTATAAAGGTTACTTGCAATTGTTAAGGTAAAACTTAACAATTATGAAAAAAATGGTGAAACAGTAAGTTTAAAAAGTTTATATTGAATATAAATTCCGATAAGTTTATCGGGATTTTTTTATTTAGTTTTGTTCTTTTTAAAACTAAATTATTAGTGAATTTAACATTCCCAAAAAGATATCACCTTTTCTCTTTCTTTGGATTAACTTTTATTATTCTTTCTTTTTTAACACGTTTGGCACTATATATTTGGTCTTTTGAAAATATCGACTTCTCAATCATTAGTCTTGTTAGAATATTTTTAACAGGTTTATTTTTTGATTTAGGAACCATCTCTTTTTTTCTACTCCCTTATAGTTTGTATTTACTAATTCTTCCCAATAAGTTAAATGGAACTTTGCCAGATAGAATAATCACTCATTTTGCATTTTTTATCGGATTATTGATTTTTATTTTTAGCTTTTTTGCCGAATTTACTTTTTGGGAAGAATTTAGCAATCGATTTAATTTTATTGCAGTTGATTATTTAATTTATTCTTATGAGGTCATTCAAAATATTAATGAATCTTATCCTTTACCTATTTTAATATCTTGTATTTTAATAGTTGTAATGTTTATCATTTTACTTGCCCAAAAAAGAGGCGTTTTTAATAGCACATTTAGAACAACAACTGGCATAAAGGAAAAGCTGCTTACACTTTTTATCTTTTTAGTTATTTCCTTGTTTTTTACCTTTTTTATAAACAATAAAAATGCCGAGTGGTCCAATAATCGTTACGAAAATGAATTAAGCAAAACAGGTATTTATTCTTTTTTTGCAGCTTTCCGGAATAATGAATTAAGCTATACCGATTTTTACCTTACCCAAGATATTAACGTTGCCGTTGCCGAATTAAAAAAGAATATTATTGCTAAAGATGATAGCTTAATTTCAAAAGATCCTTACAGTTTAAAACGGATGGTAAAAAATAATGGTGAAGAAATTAAACCTAATGTTATTTTTATTTGTGTAGAAAGTTTTAGTGCTGAATTTATGAAGAAATATGGCAGCCGCTACAACATGACTCCTTATTTAGATTCGTTAATAAATGAAAGTATTGCCTTTAATAATCTTTATGCTACTGGTACAAGAACAGTTAGAGGTATGGAGGCCATTACGCTATCCATTCCACCATCTCCCGGAAGAAGCATTGTTAAAAGAAAAAACAATCATGATTTTTTTAACATCGGAACAGTGTTTAAACAAAAGGGATATAAGAATGTATTCTTTTATGGTGGTGATGGATATTTTGACAATATGAACCAGTTTTTTGGCGGTAATGGATTTGATATTGTGGATAGAGGAAGAGGATTTTTAATGGGAGATGATTTTAAATCAAAGAGAACAAACATAGAGGATGATGAAGTTATTTTTGAAAATGCCTGGGGAGTTTGTGACGAAGATATTTACAGAAAAGTTATTAAAGAGGCTGACTTAAATTACAAAAACAATATTCCTTTCTTTAATTTTATTATGACCACATCGAACCACCGTCCCTATACCTATCCCGAAAATAAAATTGACATCCCATCTGGTAGAGGAAGAGATGGTGCTGTAAAATACACCGATTACGCCATCAATAAATTCATTAAAATTTCTAAAACAAAACCTTGGTTTAAAAATACGGTGTTTGTAATAATGGCCGACCATTGTGCATCAAGTGCAGGAAAAAAAGAAATTAATGTTGAAAAATATCATATTCCGGCATTAATATATAATCTAAGTTCAGAACCAAAAGAGATAAACAAAACCTGCTCACAAATAGACATTTTCCCAAGCTTATTTGGCTACTTTAACTGGACTTACCAATCACAACTAATTGGTCGGGATGTTTCAAAAATGGAAAATGAAGATGAAAGAGCATTTTTAGGCAATTATAGAAACTTAGCACTTTTAAAAAACAACAAGATAATGATTTTAGGAGATAAAAAGTCAGTTAATTTTTATCAGTGGGAAAAAAATAATAATCAATTGACATTACTTAAAACTGATTCTTTTTTTCTAAAACAAACATTGTCTTATTATCAATCGAATGATTTTTTCTACAAGAACGGTTATTATAAATTAAAATCTAAATGACCCATTCTTTTATTTTAAAAGTCAGTTTTTCTTTGTTTTTTGTTATTTTTCTTACCTCAGTTGTAATAAGTTTGAAGTAAATTTATTATCTGAAAATGATTTATACAGCATTAAAATCAATAACCCGAATAGCCTTAAAAGTATATTTTAAAAAAATACACATAAAAGGTTTAGAAAATATCCCAAACGAAGGCCCATTTTTAATTGTTGCCAATCATCCCAGCTCTTTTTTAGATCCTGTAAGTATCGCTGTTCTAGTTAAGCATCGCATAAGCTTTTTAGCAAAAGCTGTGATGTTCAAAAATAAAATTATTG
>CAYRAD010000332.1:0-3433 GCA_964422135.1 uncultured Vicingus sp. | reverse complement strand
AATGCTTAAATTATGTACGTCATTATTTAAGTGGAATGAAATCTGTGCACTTGATTTTGTAGGGTTTGGGAATACATTAAAACTACTGATATTATTCGCTATTTCTTCTTGACCAACAGACCCCATTCCTATATTAATGTCATCCAAATAAATATTATTTCCACCACCAGACTCAAATTGGAATTTGAATCTTATATTGGTTGTTGATCCAATAGCAGTGAAATTCATAGTTTTTTCAACCCAATCTGATGATCCGGGTACAAACGGGCTTGTTTGATCAGGTGCAGTAGTGAGATTTCCTGTGGTTAATGGTAATTTTAACATCCAGCTACTTCCACAATTTATCGAATAATAAACCATTAGCCTGTCTGTATTACCACTTGTTTTTTTTGCAAAAGCTACTTTAAATTTCACCTCCTTATTTGAAGATGCAGAAAGATCGTAAGATGGACTAATGATGTAGTCCACATCCGACCCACTCGAAGCAACACTGTAATTGTTAATTCTTATTGATCGTGAGCCCGTGGCTGAAGCTGTAGTGGTGTTTTCCCAGTTATAGCTGTCTGTTCCATTTCCTAAAGTCCAATCAGTATTAAATTGACTCACATTTTCGAATCCATCAACAATAGGCCCGATATAATCAGCGATTATTGAACTAACTGTAATAATATTTGATTTTACTATAGTGTCTGATCCTGCTGAGGTAGATGGTTCATGAGTTACACTATAAATTCCGGCAGTATTGTATGTTATAGTTGGATTTTCAACATTCGAACTGCTTGGCGTTCCACCTGTAAATGTCCAGTTCCATCCAGTAGGGGTTGCATTGTAAGAATCATCTGTGAATGTCACGGAATCTCCTTCGCACAAAAAATCTTTGTTGTAAGTGAATTCAGCAATAGGTGCACATGTAACAGGACCATAGGGGTCGGCAGTACCTGTAGCAGCTAAATTTGAAGGTGTTGATAAATGAGCTATTCCATTGTTAGTGTTCACATCAGATAAAATAGCCTCTATTCTTGTTTTTTGTTGTAAAGTGAACATGTTTTGACATTGAGCATAGCTCATGTAATTTTCAAATTGATCTTCAACATCTCCTCCATAAAAAGGCCCGTCATTTGAACAAGTATTTCTATTTACATCACAATTAAAAGATTGTTCCAACACAGGTGGTGTATCACTACATTGGTCACCACCGCCACTACAATTTCCATAATTAAATGTATGAAGTAAATCCAGGCAGTGTCCAAGTTCATGAGTTAGTACCCGTGAACTACCACCAAAATTTTGATCAACAACAACAACACCATATGTTCCATTATTGTTATTTCCTGGGAATTGAGCATAACCTGCTACATAAGTTCCATCACCATTATCTTCAATCTCATCAATTACCCAGATATTAAAATATTTTTGACTTGTCCAATAACTTACGGCTTTAACATTTTCTGCATCATTTGTAGAAGTATTGAAACTATAGGGAGACTCAGCTCTTACGATACCTTCTGTACAGTTTCCATCAGGATCAATGTGAGCCAATCGGAACTCAACGTCTAAAGAAGCTGCATAAGGAGCAAATAATGGCCTAGTATTGACAGTATCGGCATTTAACCGTTGATAGTCTTTATTTAAGGTTACAATTTGTGCTTCAATAGTAGATTTTGAGACATAACCAATACCTCCGTCATGCGTAATATTATGAACAACAACGGGAATAATTATAGTCGATTTTTTAGCAGTAGGGTCATATGTTGCTTTAAACTTAGAGATATAATCCTCTATTTTCTGCTGTTTTAATATAAATGATGGATCTTTCTTTCTCATTTGTACTGCATGTTGGTCTGTGCTACACCAATTACCTTGTGCGAATATGTTTGTTGATATCAGTAATAGAGAAATTGCAATAAATAGTAATTTAATGGTTTTCATGCTTTTTTTGTTAGTTTAGTTAGAGTGACGTGTGATTTTTTTAAATCACACGACTTTTATGCAAACCAAAGATAATTAAAAAAAATAATGAAGCCTTCATAATTTGATTAGCGGTAGATATATCGGGTAAGTGGATGAAAATTATTCAGTTTGTTAAATCTCTAACAGAACAAATCACATTCTCCATTAATTTTTTTTCCTGTATAAACCTTAAAACTTGTTGAGCAGTTAATTTTGGTGATGTTAAATCATCATGTTGTTTATAATCGATAAACTGTTGAATATTAGAAAAGCTTTTTTTATCTGCTTTCCTGATTTCGTCTTGCATTTGAGTATCAATAATTCCTGGAGCAAGACTTAAAATTTTAATATTAGATTGGTCGATATTAACCTCTTCATTTAGTACTTCACTGAACATGTCCAGCCCAGCTTTTGAAGCACAATAAGTACTCCATCCATCAATTGGATTCCTACCTGCACCCGAACTGATGTTAAGAATTAATTTCTTACTATCTAAACCTTTGTAGGCATTAATAAATTGATTGCTTAAGATAGATGGAGCAATTAAATTAACAGTGTAACAAGTTATTATTTTTTGGTTATCTATCTGACCAATATGTTTTACATCTCCCAAAATACCAGCATTATTTATTAAAACAATTTTATTGGCATTATTGAGTTTTGGGAATTGAAAATTTTTGATTTCTTTCAAATCAGCCAAATCAATCTCAATATGGGTGTAATTAGAATGATTTACTGAACAGGTTCTAGACAACCCATAGACAAAATTATCAGCTTCCGTTAAAAGTAATTCTGATAGAGACTTTCCTAACCCTTTACTTGACCCGGTAATAAAATAATAGTTCATTTTAATTATGAAAGTGCATTGTCCAAATCAGCAATTAAATCCTCTACATCTTCAACTCCAATACTTAACCTTATTAAAGAATCTACTACTCCTGTTTTTGCCCGTTCTTCTTTCGGTATGGCTGCATGTGTCATGGTTGCGGGATGTCCGATTAAAGATTCCACACCTCCTAAAGATTCTGCCAAGGCAAAAATTTTAACTTTTTTAACCACCTCTAAGGCATCTTCTAGGCAATTACCTTTTAATGTAAAAGACACCATCCCACCAAAGTTTCTCATCTGCTTTTTAGCAATTTCATGATTAGGATGACTTTCCAGACCCGGCCAATATACAGTTTCTATTTTGGGATGATTTTTTAAAAAAGCAACAATAGCTTTTCCATTTTCACAATGCCGTTGCACTCTTAGATGTAATGTTTTAATACCTCTTAATACTAAAAATGCGTCCTGCGGACCACATACAGCTCCACTACTGTTTTGAATCCTGTAAATTTCAGTAGCCAGTTTTTCATCATTTACAATTAATGCACCCATAACTACATCAGAATGTCCTCCTAAGTACTTAGTTACTGAATGCATTACAATATTAGCACCCAAATCTAAAACAAAATAACTATCTTCTGTATTATCTTTAACC
>CAYRAD010000331.1:0-3438 GCA_964422135.1 uncultured Vicingus sp. | reverse complement strand
ATGTCAAAAAGTGTAGTGAGAATTAGTGTAAAAAATAAAAATAATAATAACTTTAGAACTTTGCAAATTTTTAAAAATAAAGTTAATGATGAGGGAATTATACAAGATTTAAAAAAGAAAGAATATTATGTAAAGCCCTCAATGCGTAAAAGATTAAAAAGAGAAAACGCAGAAAAACAGAGAACAAAAGATTTAAATAAAGACATTAAAAATGCTTTAAAAAGTCAAAATGATCTGTTCTCTTAATATATAAATATTCGTGTAATGTTGGGAACCCCTAACAAAAAGAAAGAAAAATGAATATCGAAAGAGTTAAACATGCCAGTACAAACCATGCAAAGTATAGCAGAGCATCAATTATTCAAGGCGACTTTGCCCCTTCTCTTTGTATTCGTGGTAGGCAGTATAACATGGATATTTGTTACAGTCATGGATATATACAAAGTAATACATAAAATTGAAGATTCGGAAATACCACAAATTAATAAAGATATTGCACTTGGATATAAAAAAATAGAAGAATTGGAAAAACAAATGATGGATATGAGAATTAAAATGGCAGAAATAGAAGGTTCAGTTTCTCCAGGTCATCCATCTAAATCAGGATTTCGACCAGAAAATAGATGAAAAAATTAACTATTGATACTTTAGTACCAATACATTTTGACTATCTTGCTAGAGACAAAGATGGAAAAACTTTTGTTTTTCAAAACAAACCTGAACTAACATCTGATGTTGATTGTGATACATGGGATGTAGAAGAGGGAGAAATTTTACAAATTACTGATTCAATTTCCGTACCAGATGGAGAAATTGATTCTCAATTAGGAAATTGGAAAGAATCGTTAATTGATTTAAGAGATTCATCATGAACAAACTATGGTATAGTTGGGAAGAAATGCGTAACGATTGTAACGTTCTTGTAAGAGATATCGTTCTTGATAATTTCGACCCAGTAGTGATTGTTGGATTATCACGAGGAGGATTAACTCCTGGTGTGATGTTATCACATTGGTTCAAAAAACCATTTAAATCTGTGAAATCAGCTTTAAGAGACTTTCCTGAGTGGGAAGACTATTTACCAAGACCTACTGATAAGAGAGTTTTGATAGTTGATGATATCTGTGATTCTGGTGAAACCTTTCATAGGATGAAAGAACATATTATTAAAAAAGCCAATGGAGTAGATGTTCGATTTGCTACTCTTTGGTGGAATAATGAATGTAATTTTGAACCGAAATATTATGTCAGAGAAATTGCTAAAGATTCCACGAATACCTGGATTAATTTTCCTTGGGAAAAATGGTGGGATGCTTAATCTGATATAATTCAATCTATTCTAACGAATCACCATGGAAGGATTTGAAGTATTATTGTTAGAATATTAACAATCTTTAAGGAGAATATAAATGGTAGAAAAAATTCTCGGTTGGGTTAAATCTCTCACCGAAATTGGTCTAGCTTTTATAGCACTCGGAGTAGTGCTTCAGATCCTATTCGGAGCCGCAGTTCCATTTCTTGGTTTGGACGTAATTGGTTCTGTATTAGCGGTCGTTAAGGAACTAGGAAGCGAAGGACTCGTTGGTCTAGTTGCTATATGGGTACTTTGGGGAATATACTCAAAGTAAGTTAATAAATAGCGGTAGATTGGAAGATTTACCGCTTTTTTTGTTTTCTCGGAAGGAGAAAAATGAATAAGTTAAAAATCCTTGCTGTACTCATTTTGAGTATAGCATTAATTGGTATTGCTAACGCAAAAAAGCAAGTATCAGTTGGTTATGTTCTAGTGGGACCAAAAAATGATGGCGGATGGTCAATGCGACATCATCAAGGATTTCAATCCTTAACAAAACATGGGTATGAAGTCTCAATGGTAGAAATGGTACCAGAGTCAGAATCCCAAAAAGTATTCCGTAAACTCGCAAGAAAACACGATATTGTCTTTGCAACTTCATTCGGTTATATGGATGGAATGGTGAAAGCCGCAAAGAAAAATCCTGATACAATTTTCATGCATGCCACGGGTTACAAAGGTAACGATACAAATATGGACAACTACGTTTGTCATTCATTCCAAGCACGATATCTTACAGGAATTGCGGCTGGAATGTTGTCAAAAACAAATAAGATTGGTGTAGTTGGTTCACATCCGATACCTGAAATTATTCGTAATATTAATGCTCTAACTATTGGAGCCCAAACAGTAAATCCAGACATTGAAGTTAATATTGTATGGATTAACTCATGGTTCGATCCACCTAAAGATATGGATGCGGCTAAAGCACTTCTTGATGATGGAAATGATATTCTCTTTACAACAACAGATTCACCTAGTGTAGTAACTCTTGCACAACAAGCGTGGAAAACTGATGGTAAAGAAGTATGGAGTATGGGTAATGATGCACCTATGGGAAGTAACGGACCAGATCGATACATCACGGGTATGATGTTCAACTGGAATGTTCTTTACAAACATATAGTAGATCAACTTGCACATGGAAAACTCAAAATGAATCAAAGGTGGAATTGGGGTTTGAAAGAAAATTGTGTAGGACTATCACCATGGGGAGCAAATGTTCCTGGCTCTGTTGTTAATAAAGTTGAAACAGTTAAAATGAACTGGATTAATGATGATTTGGATGAATGGTATCCATTCTCTCAAGGAATTACGAAACAGGATGGTTCAACAATTCCCGCTGGTACTCTTAAAAGACCAGAATTAGAAACAATGCAATACTTTGTAAAAGGTGTTGTTAATAAATTCCCTACTAATTAATGGAGAGTAAAAAATGAAAAATATTTTAGCAATTATTGTAGCATTCTTTATGATGATGAGTGTTACTTATGCCAAAGAAAAAGTGACCCTGTTAATGGATTGGTTTCCACAGGGCAATCAAAGTGGATTCTGGCAGGCTCAATTTGATAATGCACATAATCCAGACCTTGAAATTACAATTAAATCGGGCGGACCAAAAGTTAGAACTACTACTGCAGTAGCATCTGGTCAAGTAGAATTTGGTCTTAATGGATCAGATAGTGTAATGATGGCTAATGCAAAAGGTGCAGGACTTAAAGCTATTTTCGTTAGTCTTGGTCATGTTCCATACACGTTAGTTTATCATCCAAATACTGGTGTAAATAGTGTTCAAGATTTAGATGGTAGACCCTTTGCAGTTGTGATGGGTATTACATATTGGAAATGGGTAAAACATACTTATAATTTAAATAAAGTAAAAGAATTTCCATTGACTGGTGATCTTGGATTGTTTGCAAGAACTCCACAACAATTTCAACAAGGATATTCTCTTTTCTTACCAGCAAGACTGGATGCTAAGGGAGTTGATAATGAGCAAATTACAGTTGAGTCTTTGGGTTATAGACCATATAGTGTTTTGTTCACAAGTGATAAGTTGATCAAAGAAAATCGTGCATTAGTGC
>CAYRAD010000330.1:0-3439 GCA_964422135.1 uncultured Vicingus sp. | reverse complement strand
AAATTGACCAATCTTTACCTTTTGCTTTTTTAATAAGTTCTTCAATTTTGGCTTTCTCAGCTTCTAATTCGGCACTTAATTCAGTATTATTGGTTTCCATTTCTTTGTATTTATCTAACATATCTTCCAGTTCGCCCCTTACTTGATCTCTCTCTCCGGAAACTTCGGTAAAAGCAACATCTTTTGTGTCAATCAGTTTTTGTAATTGAAGGTTTTGCCAAATCAAATAACCACAGAATCCGAATAAAAGAACTGTTACAACAATTAACAACTTATTTGTTTTGCTGCCTTTTTTTTCTGTTGCAGGTTTGTTTATTTCCTTGTTTTCCATTTTAAGCCTATTTTTATTGCCTCAAAATTATATTATTACAAAGTTGAGACTTTTTTATAATAATAAAGTTATACATACTTATATGTGTATAAAGAATTTATATGCTTAACGATTTTTTTAACCTAATATTTCCGAAATTATGTTGTGCTTGTAATCAGGCACTTTTAAAAAATGAAAAAATAATTTGTTTGAGCTGCCTTGTAAATCTTCCGAAATCTAATTATCATTTAGATAAAGATAATCCTGTTAATAAAATATTTTGGGGTAGAGTTCAAATAGAAATGGCTGCATCTTTTTATTTGTTTAGCAAAAAAAGTAAGGTTCAACATTTGTTACATCAATTGAAATATAAGGGAGCAAAAGAAGTTGGTAGCCTCATTGGAAATCTATATGGTCAGGAGTTAAAGCAATCTGAATTTTTTAAAAACATAGACTTTATCCTACCTGTTCCTTTGCATAAGAACAAACTTAAAAAAAGAGGTTATAATCAAAGCGAATGGTTTGCAAATGGACTTTCGGAAGCAATGAAAATATCAGTAAACAAAAACAGTTTATTTAGGAAAGTAGATTCTGCAACTCAAACAAAAAAAGGAAGATATAAACGATGGGAAAATGTAGGAGAAATTTTTGATGTTCAAGGGAATGAACTTGATAATAAAAGTGTTTTATTAGTTGATGATGTAGTAACTACTGGAGCAACACTGGAAGCCTGTGCTCAGGTATTAATACAACATGGCTGTAGCGTATATATCGCTACTATTGCTTATGCTTAAAAAGAAGTCCCCCGCTCAGAAGCGGGGGACAATTTGCACTAACTAAAACAGGAGGGTAGTTTAGGAGGTAAAATATTAACTTATTATTAACTATTCAAAAGTAGTTCAGGATACCTACATATTATGTTAAAACACCGTTAACAAACGTTAAAAAGTGTTAAACCATAAGTAGTTATAGGCATTAAGCGTATTTTTGTTAAGAATGAAAAAAAGATATATCTACATATTAATAGGTGTTATTAGTGCGGCACTAATTGGATTGGTTGCTATTCAAATTTATTGGATAGATAATGCTGTTGCTTTAAAAGAAGAAGATTTTAAAAGAAATGTTAGATCAGCATTATTTACTGTTGCCAGTAAAATTGAGAAAATAGATGCTATAAACAGAATTAAAGAACAAAAAAAAGGGCAGCAACTATTCAATCAAAAAATGAGTATGTTAAATTCATCCATGCAAAAGGAGAATTATGATACTACGGCTGTGGTACAAAAAGACGGGGTAACATACAAGGTAAGTGAAAAACAATCTAAAGATGGTTCTGTATATCAAAAATCGATACAATCAGTTTCGCCAAATGGACAGATTGGTTTCCAATTCAGTGTACAGGGTATAGGACAGAATATCATTGGGGATGGAACCAATGATCCCGATATGATTGTTGAGCAAAGAAATCAGGGCTCAGTATTAAATGAAATGCTTGAAGATTTATTTGTGAGTAACAGATATAGGACAATTAAGGAGAGGGTTAATAAAGGAGTGTTGGATTCACTCTTGCAAATGGAATTATTAGCCCGGGATATAAAAGCTAACTATCAATATGGTGTTTTCGATTACAATGGAAACGAATTAATAATTGACTCCGTATCTAATATTAATAAAATACGACAATCAGGTTTTTTTGCCCAATTGTTTCCAAATGATGTGTTGGAGACTCCTCATTTTTTGAGTATTTATTTTCCGCATCAAAAAGGTTATTTACTCCGAACCATGTGGCTAATGTTACTGACATCTGTACTTTTAATGGCTACCGTTGTCGGAACTTTTACTTATACCATTCAAACCATATTTAAGCAAAAAAAACTTTCTGAAGTGAAAAATGATTTCATCAGTAATATGACACATGAATTAAAAACACCGATATCTACAATATCTTTAGCGTGTGAAGCATTGAATGATAAAGACATGATAAAAAATGAAGCCGTTCATAACAGTTATGTAGGAATGATTAATCAGGAGAATAAAAGATTAGGTTTGTTAGTTGAGAGTGTATTAAAAAGTGCAACCTGGGATAAAGGGGATTTAAAATTAAAGAAAGAAGCATTTGATTTGCATCAGGTGATAAATAAAGTTTCCGAAAATATTTCTATTCAGGTGCAGAATAAATCAGGTCGTTTAATTAAAAATTTAACAGCTCAGAAAAGCATTATCAATGCCGATCAGGTTCATGTAACTAATCTGATTTATAATTTATTGGATAATGCCATTAAGTACACTATTACTATTCCTGAGATTACGATTTCTACCAAAAATATTAAAGAAGGTATTTTGTTGTCGGTTGCGGATAATGGAATTGGAATTAAAAGAGAAAACCTAAACAAAATATTCGAGAAATTTTATCGTGTCCCTACTGGTAATGTTCATAATGTTAAAGGTTTCGGTTTAGGGTTGAATTATGTAAAAGCAATTATAGAAAAACATGAAGGTGAAATTAGTGCTTCAAGTGATTACGGTAAAGGGACGACATTTAAAATATATCTTCCATTCAACGATAATGAAAAATTATAATTATGAAGAAAAACATTAAAATATTATTAGCCGAAGACGATGCAAATCTTGGTAATTTACTCTGTGATTATTTGAAAGCAAAAGGATATCAAGCCATTTTGGCTGCCAATGGAGAAGAAGCGTTTAATTTATTTGCCAAAGGAACTTATAATTTATGCTTGCTGGATGTGATGATGCCAATAAAAGATGGGTATACTGTGGCTAAAGAAATAAGAAAAATAAATGACAAAATCCCTATTATTTTCCTTACGGCAAAATCCATGAAAGAAGATAAATTACATGGCTTTGAAACGGGTGCTGATGATTATATTACAAAACCCTTTAGTATGGAAGAACTATTGGCAAGGATTAGTGCAGTTTTAAGAAGAACAATAGCAGAAAATAAAGAGCAGGAACAAACTAATTTCACTATTGGGAAGTACACTTTTGACTACGAAAAAAGAATATTGAAAATAAAAAATGAGCCTCAGAAGCTAACATCAAAAGAGAATGATTTATTAAGATTATTTTGCATTAATGAGGGAAAAGTATTGGAAAGGACTTACGCTC
>CAYRAD010000329.1:0-3442 GCA_964422135.1 uncultured Vicingus sp. | reverse complement strand
TTTATAAAATATTTAGTTCGTTGGCAAACTTAATACATTTTTTTTAATTCTCACAAGTTTTTTTTAATAATATTAACAATTGTTAAAACTTATCAACAACTATGTTAATAACCTATAATTGGATTATTATGACTTTTCAAAGCAAATAAAATAAAAATTGTTCACCTAATTATTATAAAAAATAACAATTTATTAACAATCTTTAATTTATAATCAATCTTTGTAAGTTATTCCTCTTTTTTAGGGTTTAGCTCAACTGAGAACTCAATTTTCACATCATCACCTACAAATCCATCAGATTCTCCAACATTAAAATCAATCCTGTTAATGGTTAACTCTCCGCTAAATGCGGCAGAAGGAACTCCCCAAGGTGTGTCTTGTTTTCCAAAATAATTAAAAGGAAGTTCTACTTCTTTAATTGTATCCTTAATAGTCAACTTGCCTTTTGCCAAATAACCATTATCTGTTTTTACTATATTATTAGAAGAAAAAGTAATTGTTGGATATTTTTCAGTATTAAAAAAATCTTCTCCTTTAAGGTGCTTATCTCTTTTAGCATTGCCAGTATTAACCGAATTTACATCAATGTTTATTTCCATATTTGGTGTTGAATCCGAAAAGTTAACAAATCCACTCACTTTTTGAAAATTTCCTTTAGATGTAGCTAAAAAGTGTCGAATCGAAAATTCAATATAGGAATGAGCCTCATCTAAAGTCCATACACCACTTAATTCTTTAATACTTGGAGTTGCAGGTTTTTCTTCTGTAATTACTTTTTCAATAACCGTTTCTGTTTTTATAGTTTTTGACTCTTTGATGTGAGCACCCAATATAGGAGCCATTACTAATCCAACCAAACAGGTTAACTTAATAAGGATATTCATTGAAGGGCCGGAAGTATCTTTAAAAGGGTCACCAACTGTATCTCCTGTTACAGCTGCTTTATGTGCATCAGAACCTTTGTAGGTCATTTCACCGTTAATTTCAACACCAGCCTCAAAAGATTTTTTAGCATTATCCCAGGCTCCTCCGGCATTGTTTTGGAAAATAGCCCACATTACTCCTGAAACGCATACACCTGCCATATATCCACCTAATGGTTCGGCACCAAATATTGAACCTATTATAATAGGTGTAATAATGGTTAATGCTCCGGGTAACATCATCTCTCGTAATGCCGCTTTAGTCGAAATCTCAACACATTTTCCATATTCTGGTTTTCCGGTACCCTCTAGTATTCCTGGAATTTCTTTAAATTGTCTTCTTACTTCCATTACCATTTCCATGGCAGCTTTACCTACAGATTTCATAGCTAATGCAGAAAATACAACCGGAATCATACCACCGACAAACAATGCTGCTAAAACATCTGCTTTAAAAATGTTAATTCCATCAATTCCGGTAAATGTTACATAAGCAGCAAAAAGGGCAAGTGCTGTTAAGGCTGCAGAAGCAATGGCAAATCCTTTACCAACTGCAGCTGTGGTATTTCCAACAGAATCAAGAATATCGGTTCTTCCTCTTACTTCATCAGGTAATTCACTCATTTCTGCAACACCACCTGCATTATCTGCTATTGGTCCGAATGCATCAATTGCCAATTGCATAGCTGTAGTTGCCATCATAGCAGAAGCGGCAATGGCTACACCATAAAATCCGGCTAAAGTGTATGATCCGTAAATAGCTGCTGCAAATAACAATACGGATAAAAAAGTTGATTTCATACCAACGGCTAATCCTGCAATAATATTTGTCGCTGCACCGGTTGAACTATTTCTAACAATGTCTAATACCGGTTTTTTACCCAGACTGGTAAAATGTGCAGTTACCATAGATATTAAGGCTCCAACAGACAATCCTATTATTGTTGAATAGAATACTTTAATAGATTGTACTTCTCTAAATCCATCTTCACCAAAAAATTTCATCGTTAATGTTTCAGGAAGCATATACTTAATTAAAAAATAACTTGCAGCTATAATTAATATAATTGCTGTCCAGTTTCCAAAGTCCAGTGCTTTTTGAACCTGTGCTTCTTTTGCATCATTATTTTTAATTTTTACTAAGAAAGTACCAATTATTGATGCAATGATTCCTACTCCTGCAATCATAACAGGTAATAGGATGGGACCAATTCCTCCAAAAATGTCTGTGAATTGTGAACCTGCGGCATCAGTCATGTCTTTTATTATATAGTTTCCTAAAACCATTGAAGCCAGAACTGTTGCTACATAAGATCCAAATAAATCCGCACCCATACCAGCAACATCACCAACGTTATCACCAACGTTATCTGCAATAGTAGCCGGATTACGCGGGTCGTCTTCGGGAATTCCAGCTTCTACTTTTCCAACAAGGTCAGCACCAACATCTGCAGCTTTAGTATAAATACCACCACCAACTCGGGCAAAAAGAGCAATAGATTCGGCACCAAGTGAAAATCCTGCTAATGCTTCCAACACCATTGTCATTTCATCATAAAAACTGCCGTCACCTACTACAAAGGTTTTAATGAAAATGATAAATAATAAAGTTATTCCAAAAACTGCTAAACCAGCAACACCTAAGCCCATAACTGTTCCTCCCCCAAATGATACTTTTAATGCATTGGGCAGACTGGTACGGGCAGCTTCTGTAGTACGACAGTTAGCTTCTGTTGCAATTCTCATTCCTATGTTTCCGGCAACAGCAGAGAAAATAGCACCAATAATAAATGCAGGAACAATAAACCAACTTGTTGATTCAACTATTAGTGAAATTCCAAATAAAGCACAGGATGCAATTACTACAAATATTGCAAGCAATTTATATTCAGCACTCAAAAAGGCTAAAGCACCCTCTTTAATACTTTTTGAAATTTCCTGCATTCTTTCATTGCCAGGGTTTTGTTTTTTTACCCATGCCATTTTAATAATCATGAATAATAAACCGACTATGGCCAATATAATTGGCACGAAAAATAAATTAGATCCCATATTTTTTATTGAATTGTTTTAAATTAATTTTTAGGACGGCAAAAATAGATTTTTATTACTTAATGAGCAAAGTTTAAGATTGAAATCATAACCTTAAAAATTTATCTACCTGTACATTACTTGTTTTACTGCTTTTATGATTTTTTCGACATTGGGCAAATAGGCTTCAATTAATGGCGGAGAAAAGCTTAAAGGCACATCACTGCCTGTAATTCTTATGATGGGAGCATCCAAATAATCAAAAGCATCTTTCTGAACTTTAAAAGTTACCTCGGATGCTATACAACCCAAAGGCCATGATTCTTCCACAAAAACCATTCTGTTGGTTTTTTTAATAGATTTAATAATTGTATCATAATCAATTGGGCGGATAGTTCTTAAATCAATTACTTCAGCATTAATGTCTTCTTTTGCTAATTCTTTGGCAGCAGTTTTTACCAGTTTCATCATTTTTCCAAATCCGGCAA
>CAYRAD010000328.1:0-3451 GCA_964422135.1 uncultured Vicingus sp. | reverse complement strand
TATGAAGTTTATAGAACAAAAGACCTGCTTTAGCTATTCCGGTCAATAAAAGAATAGAATAATTTTTTGTAGGTTCTTCATCCAATTTTTTTGCAGTGGTGGTAAATGGTGTTATTTTTCCATATTCAATATAAGAGAAATACACTTTCTGGTATGCCTCAGGATTTAAACTCTCTTTAATTCTTCGTTTATCGATAGGAGATAAAACGCGATTGGTTTTAGATACTATTATTATATCTGCTCTTTTGCTGCCAAAAGCCCATTCTCTGAGTCTTCCTGATGGAACAATATTATCATGAATATATAATTTACTAAAAGCTGTTATGAGGATGTTTATTCCAGGTTTTACAGACCTATGTTGGTATGCATCATCTAATAATACAATATTAGTTTCAGGGTGAGTTGTTTTAATTTTTTTAATTCCACGTGTTCTTTTTTCATCAACGGCAACAACTACATCAGAAAATTTATTGTTAAATTGCATGGGCTCATCTCCTAGTTCGTTAGCTGTTGAGGTTTTGTTAGCTAAAAAAAATCCGGAAGTTTTTCTTTTATACCCCCTGCTTAGTGTTGCCACTTTAAAATTACCTGATAGGAGCTTAATTAAATATTCGACATGAGGTGTTTTCCCAACACCACCCATCGCCAAATTTCCTACAGAAATAACAGGAAAATCGTATTCTATAGACTTTAAAATATTCCAATCGTACAATTTATTTCTAAAGAATACAACAGAACCATAAATTATAGCAAATGGAAATAATATTATATTTAGAATCTTTTTCATACTTACTGCGTAAAAGTAAGCAAGAATTAAAAAATCTGTAATTATCAGATAAAGTTTACACAATAAAAATAATAATTATTCGATTTTTTAAATAAAAACATTCATTAGTTAAATATTTTTACTATATTTGTGAGTAATGTTCGATTTTTTAAAAAAATATGGTTCTACTTTATTGCTGACAATAGTATTGTTGGTAATTACTTCTTGTCATAAAGGAGGTGAGCCTGTTCCTTATTCTGAAAAAACTAATGTTAGCACAAAAGCCGATTCTATTAATCTAAGATTTGGAGATGCTGATGATGCTGGTTCAGGAGGTGTTGATGGTGGAACTATTATTGGGGGTGATGATAATGAAGATGATGATGATGGAGATAGTACTGCTAATGGAAGTAATCAAGGTGGAGATGGTGATGGTGTTCGTACTGGAGATTAGTTTTTCATAATTCGTTTTCAAAATATTCAAAGAATTTTTCTTTTTTTCCTTTTACTTGAAGAAAATGGTTATTTTGTTCTAAAATTTAACCGTTCACAAAGTTTCTTGCTAAAAACACAATAACTATTCATATTTTTATAAAAAATAATTTGGTTTCCAAGTTTAATAATATATATCTTTACGCCTCTTTATTTGCACGAAATTTTTTAAAAAAGATTAAAATATATTAAATATGTTGAAAAGACTTGTTGTTTTAGTATCTATGTTATTTGTAATCTCCTTTGTTGTAGCCCAGTCAGGAGGAACAATTAAAGGTAAAATGATAGATAAGGCAAATGGTGAACCTTTACCTTTTGCTAATGTTGTCCTTATGAAAGGAGGTTCGCAAGTAACCGGAACAATGACTGATTTTGATGGTAAATTTACATTTACTGCGTTAACACCTGGGAAGTATAATATTCAGGCTACTTATGTGGGTTATCAAGCTATAAAAGTAAATGATGTTGTTGTTAATGCAGGACAAATAACATTTGTTCCCGATATTAAAGCTAGTTCAGGAAGTGAGAATTTAGATGAATTCGTGGTAATTGAATATGAGGTACCTCTTATTTCAAAAGACCAGACATCTTCAGGAGGAACTGTAACCAGTGAAGACATTAAAAAAATGCCAGGCAGATCAGCAGCATCTATTGCAGCGACAGTTGGAGGCGTTTATTCGAGTGATGATGGTTCTACTGATTTAAATGTTAGAGGAGCAAGAAGTGATGGTACTGATGTATATATTGATGGTATAAAAGTCAGGGGTTCTCAAAACTTACCTAAATCAGCTATTGAACAAGTTTCTGTGATTACAGGAGGTATGCCTGCACAATATGGTGATGCTACTGGTGGAGTTGTTAATATTACCACCAAAGGAGCTTCTAAAGATTGGTTTGGAGGTATGGAATATGTAACTTCCGGTTTTAAAAGTGGAGATAAAGTTATAGGCTTGGATAAATTTGGCTATAATTTGCTGGGATTAAATGTTTCCGGTCCTATACTTACAAAAAAAGATTCAGCAGGTAATAAAAAAGATGCTATTGCCGGTTTTTTCCTTTCAGGAGAATTTAATCATCGGGTAGATCCTCGTCCTTATATTACAGGTAATTGGAAACTAAAAGATGATGTGATGGCTGAATTAAATGAAAATCCGTACACCCAAAACTTAGAAATTGGTGGAGTAATAAATAATGCATCATATCTTCGGGAAACTGACATGGAAAAAACACCTTTCCGTTTAAATATGGCAAGAAAGGATTTTAATGTAGCCGGTAAAATTGATTTATCAACGTCAAAAACTACAACGGTAACTATTGGAGGGTCTTTTGTTTATAGTGATTATAAGAATTATGTAAGGAGTTCATCTTTGCTAAACTTTCAAAATAATCCACAATCAATTGATAGAACATGGAGAGCTTATGCCAGATTTACACAACGATTTGCAAATTCTACTGATGAAGAAAATCCATCCTTAGTAAAAGACGCATTTGTTAGTTTTCAGGTTGATTATACCAATGTGAACAATACTACTCAGGATGAAAAGCACAAAGATAATTTTTCGCATTATGGGTACATAGGTAAATTTAGTTCGGTGCGACAAACGACTTATAATTTTGAAACTTTTTCTCCATTATTAAATGGGGTTGAATTGGATACTTCAATTTTTGGGTCTTTGTCAAATATTCAGACAATTGAATATAATTTTGAACCAGGAGATCTTAATGAGATTTTAGCCAACTATACATCTAATTATTATGATGCCTATGCTGGAGATCCTGTTGGACATTGGGATGGGATAGATAATATGGTAACCGGTGGTGGTTTATCAAATGGTCGAACCCCTATAAATGTTTATGGTCTATGGAACTCAATGGGAGCACCTTATAATGGATATGATCATTTGGAACAATCACAATTAAGAGTATCAGCTCAGGGGAGTGCTGGCATTAAAGACCATGCCTTTCAAATAGGGTTTGAATATGAACAAAGTATAGATAGTAGATATAATTTATTGAGTCCGGCAGGTTTATGGAATTTGGGAAGACAATTAACTAATACTCAAATTGCTGAAAGGAATTTTGAGTTAGGTACTTATGAAGAAGAGTATCTCTTTACTAGTCAAACAGGAGCGGTTTATCAATATACATTTGAGCAAGCATGAATAGTCGTCTCTGTATGCTGAGTGCTTTCAC
>CAYRAD010000327.1:0-3452 GCA_964422135.1 uncultured Vicingus sp. | reverse complement strand
GGAATAATAAGAAAGATGAACTTGATAGTATCCAGTCAATTAATAAGAACGCTGCTTAACATTCAATATATAATATGCCCTGCCTTTAGCTTTTTTTACTCTTTTTGGATTTTATGACTTATTCCATAATTTTAAGACTTTTTACAATCTGAAGGTACATTAATATTGTGTCGTTAACTAAACAGCGCCTTCAACTCCGTAGCATCATTAGGCTTCATTTTGCCGGCTAAAATTAAACTCAATTGTCTTCTGCGTAAAGCCCCGTTATATTGTTTTTTTTCTTCATCAGTTTCGGGGACAACTTGTGGCACTTCAATTGGGCTACCAACCTGGTCAACAGCCACAAAAGTATAATAGGCATTGTTGCTTAATTTTTTTTCTCCTGTGCGGTGGTCCTCAACAAATACCTCAATAAAAACTTCCATTGATGAATTAAAACAACGCGTAACTTTTGATTCTAAAGTGATGATATCTCCTAATTTAATGGGTTGTCTGAACGAAACATTATTTACCGATGCGGTAACTACAATTCTGTTACAACAACGATGAGAAGCGATGGCTGCACAAATGTCCATTAAATGAAGCAGGCGACCTCCCATTAAATTTCCCAAAGTATTGGTATCGTTAGGCAAAACGATTTCTGTCATTATTGCTTTTGTTGACTCTGCTGTTTTTGTTTTCATAAGGCAAAGGTAATTTTTATTTTTATCCTTCAACAGGCTCAGGATGACAAAATAAGGTTTTCACAATTCGTCTAAAAAATCGCGAATTAAGCGAAAACAATCTTCAAATTTGGTTAGGGGAAGGGTTGCTGAAACATCATCAATATCATGATAGGCTTTAATTCCTCCCATGGTATAAATAAAAAATGCAGGAATTCCTTTTTCGCTAAACCAATAATGGTCGCTATTGGCAGCCTTTCCTCTTTTCTTTACTTCAATAAGATAATCGTTAGCCGCATTAATCTTTTGCATCATTTCAAACCGATGAGAAAATACAGCTCCATTAACAATCATAGCTCCTTCAACACCTGTTCCCATCAAATCCATGTTCATCACAAAATTTATTTTGTTCAACGGGAAAAGAGGATGTTCTACAAAATAGTGTGAGCCAATGATACCGGCTTCTTCGGCTCCAAAAGCAATAAAAACCATGGTCTTTTTAGGCGGCTCTTTATGCGTATAGTGGTAAACCAAGTTAAGTAACATGGCAACACCACTGGCGTTATCGTTAGCTCCCGGAAAATAAACCTCGTTTCCCATTCCTCCCAAATGGTCGTAATGAGCAGTAAGCACAAGCACAGAATCTGGAAAATCTGAACCTTCAACATATCCAATAACATTTTGAGATTGGTAAGCACTTTCAAATTTTTGATCGATTTCTACGGTAATGTCTAAATTTTCACGACTAATGCTTTCCCTTTTTATGATTAAAATAGCGAAATCGTTGTAGGTGGTTGATAAATCTTGGGTTAATTTTTTGCTTTCCAGGATTATAATTCCGGCAGCACCATAGATATTTATTTTGAGCAATTTAAAAATGTCCTTGTTCTCCTCTTCTCCTTCATCATCAATCACAATAAATTTATCAGCAAAAAAATTGATGCGGACCAGTTTTTTTAATTCCTTTTTTGATGGAACATTGTCTTTATTGTACCATACCAATTTAAAAGTACCCGAAACTTTTCCTGACTTTGAACCAACCAGGTAATCTTTTCCGGGAATCAATTTCGTTTTCCCCAGGCTCACGTTTACAGTTTCCGGAAAAGTGTTTAACGGGTAATTAAAAGTTTGAAAATATCCTGAGTCAAATGACTTTAACCCTAATCTCTGATATTCTTTTTTGATGTATTTCGCGGCTTTTTTTTCGCCATCATTTACCGCTCCCCTGCCATAAAAATACTGACTGGTTAAAGTATCGACTATGCTGTGGGCATAATCAATATTTTGTGAAAAAAGGGAGCATTGAAAAAAGAGCAGAAAAAGTATAAAAACTATCTTTTTCATAATGTAGAAAATCTTCGTTCTACCAGCTCAATAAACGATAAAACCTGTTCGTTTTCAAAATCCCAATTTTCTTTAGCAATAATTTCTTTGGCTTCTTCAAGCGATGTACAGCAATCAATTGATTTAATTAAGGTATTAAAAGCATTCATGTCTTTTTGGAAAAGCTCATTTGAATATAAATACCGATCATTTAACGAAAATGCATCTACTAAATTTTTGATAGGTTTTAGTTTCAAATTGACCTCTACGGTTTTAGCAGATTCATTCATCAATGAACTAGTTTTTTTAGTTTCTACTTTTTCATCAACTTCCTCAACCTCTTCTAATTTTTCAGCTTGAACTATTTGTTCTTTTTCAGAAGAAATAATCTCTTTCTCAGACGTTGAAATATTTAAGGCTTTTTGCTCTTGCTTTTCTAACAGATGTTTTAAAACAGCCATTGATTCTTGAAGTTTATTTACTTTGGTAAGGATAAAGCTTATTTCTAAAGAAGGAATTGGCCTATTATCTGAATAGGAATTTGAATGTTCAACAACATTAGCTAATAAATGATTTATCTCTTTGCGTAGTTCTTCAATTTCCATAATTTAGATGCCTTGATAGTATTATTAAAATAAACGATAAGTTAAAACTAATAATTTTCTACTTTTATTAAAAATATAACTTATTTAAACAAAAGTAATGTTTCTAGAGAACACAATAAATTCTTCACAAAAAAAAGGTTGGATTGAAGTTATCTGTGGTTCTATGTTTTCCGGAAAAACCGAAGAATTAATCAGGAGAATGAAACGAGCAAAATTTGCCAAACAAAATGTAGAAATATTTAAACCTGCCATTGACACAAGATATGACGAAGAAAAAGTTATTTCTCACGATGCTAATGAAATTCATTCAACACCCGTTCCATCATCTTCTAATATTTTGATATTAGCTAACAATGTTGATGTGGTTGGTATTGATGAAGCACAATTTTTTGATGAGGGTATTGTTGCCGTTTGCAATCAATTAGCAAGCAGCGGAATACGAGTAATTGTTGCAGGCTTAGATATGGATTTTAAAGGTGCCCCTTTTGGTCCTATGCCCAAGCTAATAGCTTGTGCCGAGTACGTGACCAAAGTACATGCTATTTGTATGAGGTGTGGAGAGTTAGCTCATCATTCATACCGAAAAATTGAGGATAAAGAATTGGTTGTGCTCGGAGAAGTTGATGAGTATGAGCCACTGTGTAGAAATTGTTTTAACAAAGCTAATCAGGAAAATGCTTGAAAATTTAATTTACGATACTACCCTTGAGATTAACTTAAATAACCTGATGGCTAACCTGAATTATTTTAGAAGTTTGTTAAAACCAACAACTAAAATAATGGTGATGGTTAAAGCATTTTCTTATGGTTTAGGAACTTACGATGTGGCTAAATTACTAGAAGAAAATAATGTGGATTATTT
>CAYRAD010000326.1:0-3455 GCA_964422135.1 uncultured Vicingus sp. | reverse complement strand
TCTGGACAATCATTACTTAATGCTAATGTTTAATTTAACTTGACATTTTTAATCCTTTAAACTATAATAGAATAAAATAATAATTATTATGGGAGAGGATTAAAATGGAAAAATCGAATGCATCTACTAAGTCCTGTTCTAGTATAGAAGAGGGCTTATTTTTTTGTGATGAGAATGAGTCTGATGACGGAGTATTGTCTCCAAAACTAAAAGAGAAAGTATTGAAACAATATGAAGAAGCTGCTAGAAAAGGATGTTGGTTTGGCAACTAGTAAATTAAAATCGTTAGCAATGGGAGTAGATCCCTCTATAGAGGAGACAAAAGATTTAGTTAATCATCCGTCTCATTATAATAAAGGTATAGAAACTAATGAGTATATTAAATCATGGGATATGTCGTATGCTCAAGGTAATGTTATAAAATATGTTAGTCGTTATAATTTAAAAAATACTGATCCTAAACTTCAATTACAGGATTTAGAAAAGGCTCAGTGGTATTTAAACGATTTAGTTAAAGATTTGAAAAATGACAGTTAAATTAATAGGTATTACACAATCTCCTGATGAAGATATGCCACAAGCAGGTGATATTGTAGCGTACTGTGCAAGGGTTTCTAACCCTAAAAATCAAAAAAATTTTCAAACAGGATCAAAACTCCTGAGTTATATGATTCGTGAAGGACATTGGAGTCCTTTCGAGATGGTACATTTAACAATTGAAATTACAACTACCCGTGATATTGCTCGCCAAATTTTACGTCATCGGTCTTTTGCATTTCAAGAGTTCTCTCAACGCTATGCCGACCCGACAAAAGAATTATCTTTTGTCGAACGGCAAGCGCGGTTTCAAGACCCTAAAAATAGACAAAACTCCCTTGAAGTAGATGTAGATGCGGGAGTTCACGAAGAGTGGAGACAAAAACAATGGGATACTATTTCTGCTGCTCTGGATAGCTATAAATGGGCCATTGATAATGGAGTAGCTAAAGAACAGGCTAGAGCTGTTTTACCAGAAGGTTTAACAGAAAGTAGATTATATATGGCTGGAAGTTTACGTTCTTGGATTCATTATTGTCAATTACGAATGGGCAATGGAACGCAACGAGAACATACGGATATTGCTAAAGAATGTTGGGAGATTTTACGGAAACAATTTCCAGAGGTTATTGCTGCGGTTGAACAATTATGCGAGACTTAATGGTATATCTCAAAACAACGGAAACTTGTCAATTAGACTGTTTTCATTGTTTTACTTCTGGAAGTCGTGGGAGAAAAATATATTTTGATGTTACTAAAACAATTGATTGGTTTGAAAGAATAAAACATGATATTCCCGATTTGGAAACAATACATATCGAATTTCATGGTGGGGAACCGTTTTTGGCGCCTTTGGATGATATGTGGAAGCTTTGGAGAGGCACTCGTCATCTTTGGGATAGCCCTTCTTATGGTATTTGCACAAATTTAGTTTTTACTTTAGATGATGAAAAATTAGATTTTATTAATACAGCTTTACAAGGTCAGATTGGTACTAGTTGGGACCCAACTATTCGTTTTGCTAATTCTAATCAGCGTGAGTTGTGGCGTAAAAATATAGATATTTTAACTTCTAATCCAGATAATTATGTATCCTTATTTATTTCATTAAGTAAAGATGTAATATCTAAAAGACCGATTGAAATATTACAATTTGTAAAATCATTAGGTATCTCAGCACTTCATTTAGAAAGAATTACCATTAATGGAAGTGCTAGACAAAATAGTACAATACTACCTAGTAATAAAGATTTAGATAATTGGTTTGTAGAATTATATAAAGATACAGTAAAGTACAATGCTCATGAGTGGTTTGACAATGTGTTTTTAAATTCTGTATTAAGAAAATTTACTCATGGAACTAAAGACGCTACTTTTTGCAGAGATTGCGAACAGAAAATATTTACTTTAAATGCAGATGGGACTATTGGTGGATGTCCTAATTCAGCACCAGAAGATTTTTATGGACATATAGATCAAGATATTACGGACTTATTAACCAGTCCTAAAAGACAACACGTTATTGCGTGTGAATTATCTCGTGATCCTAGATGTTACGAATGCCCTGTTTTTATGTATTGTGGTGGAGATTGCCACCAATTAGAATGGGAAGGTAATCAGTGTGCATCTGCAAGAAGTTTGATGATTGATTTAAAAGAATTTAGTACCGCTAATAAAATAGCGGCATAGGAGAAAAAAATGGCTGATGGACCTACAGCTGGTGAAACAGTTACGAAACAACGAATGCTGAATAGTTGGCTTAACCAAGTAAAAGATAATATAACAACCCAAATTAATTCTGGATGGCATAGCGGTACTCGCCCTGCTCAGGCAACATCACAAACATTTACATCTGCAACCCCAGGTAAACTAACTGCAGGGGGTACCCCAACTGTTGATTTAGGAACAAATACTTTAGGTACACCTTCGGTAGATAAAATTACTGATAGTATTATTACCGCAGCTCAATTGGCAACTGTATTAGTTAATTATACTTCTAATCTTACTAAAATTAGAAATGTAAATCTAATACAGTATGAAAATAATACTAGTGAAGTTTCTAATCAGACAGTTCTTGCTCATTTATCATCGAATACTTACGAACAAACTAATACTATGTCAAGTTTAGCAGATGCTAATAATGTTGAGAGTGGAGTAGATGTTGATGCTTCTGAGTTTGTAGATTTTACGACGGCTCTTTATAATAGTTGGAATTCCTTGAAGACTAATACAGTAACTGTACAAGAATATTATTGCCATTCTTCCTGCCATAGTAGTTGTCACGGATCTAGGGGGAGAAGATAATGATTCATAATATATTTCCTACTAAAGTATTAATAAAAGAACTTGATTTTTCTGATGAATTTACTACTGATTTAACAGCTACTATCGAAGCTATTTATAAACAATACGAAGGCGAAACAGGAAAACGAATGATTGATATTAGTAATAATTCGATGCCTGTTTTTACTGAAGAAAACTTAAAAAAATTTCCTGAACTCCAAACCGTACAGCAAATTTTTATTGATGGCTTTTACGAATTAGCTTCTTCTTATTCTACGAATAAATTTACGAAAAACCAGATACAAAAAATGGTAACTAACTATAGTGGAAGGCTTCCTTTCCTTGGTAAGGGAGAATATCGACGAGTTCATACTCATGTTGGAGCAAGTGCTTACGGTATTTTATACTTAAAAGATGTAGATAATCAAAGAAAGGGTGGAGAATTAATCTTACATGACCCTAGTTTTCACAATAATTTTGGCTTCACTGAGCAAAATCAGTTTCCAATTTCAACCATAAAAAACCGTCTTGTTATAGCTCCTGCTTATATATGGCATGAAGTAACCCCTTATACAGGAGAAGCAAATCGAGTATCTATTGTTCTTCATTTAGATATATTTTATGGACACTGTGAT
>CAYRAD010000325.1:0-3469 GCA_964422135.1 uncultured Vicingus sp. | reverse complement strand
CTTCAGATCAAAATTCAAAAGATGATAAACTAGTAAAAGGAGAATTTCATTTACCTGTTAATGTTCCGGTTCAATTTGTTTTTAGGTCGTTAGATGTAATCCATAGTGCTTATATGCCGCACTTCAGGGCTCAAATGAATTGTGTTCCCGGGTTGAAGACACAATTTAACTTTGTTCCGACAATTACCACCAAAGAAATGAGGAAAATAACTAAGAACAAAGATTTCAACTATATTTTATTGTGTAATAAAATTTGTGGAGCAGCTCATTATAATATGCAAATGGATATTATTGTTGAAAGTGAAGCAGATTATAAAAAGTGGTTAGCTGAACAAAAACAATTTATACAGTAAACAAGAATATAAGAACATTACTTAATTAATATAAGAATGAGTACACATCATCATCACAAGAAAGATTTTTTATTTACGTACGTTTTTAGTACCGATCATAAAATGATTTCTAAACAGTTTTTAATAACTGGTTTTTTAATGGGATTTATCGGGTTAGTAATGTCAACCTTATTTAGGTTGCAATTGGGTTGGCCTGGTGAGAGTTTTAAAGTAATAGATTTATTATTAGGAAGCTGGGCAGAAAATGGAGTGATGGCACCTGATAAATACTTATCATTGGTTACCATGCATGGAACTATAATGGTATTTTTCTTATTAACAGCTGGTTTAAGTGGAACATTTAGTAATCTTTTGATTCCGCTTCAAATTGGAGCAAGAGATATGGCTTCAGGATTTCTAAATATGTTGTCCTATTGGTTCTTTTTTGTTTCTTCTGTGATTATGCTAATCTCATTGTTTGTTGAAGGTGGTGCCGCGTCTGCAGGTTGGACTATCTATCCGCCATTGAGTGCTTTACCACAAGCCATTCCGGGTTCAGGATTAGGAATGACATTGTGGTTGATTGCGATGTCAATATTTATTGTATCATCATTATTAGGTGGCTTAAATTACATTGTAACAATATTGAATTTAAGAGCAAAAGGAATGTCTATGACTAGGCTTCCATTAACTATTTGGGCTTTCTTGTTAACAGCAATTATTGGTGTTTTATCATTTCCGGTATTATTATCAGCAGCATTATTATTAGTTTTTGACAGGAGTTTTGGAACAAGCTTTTACCTTTCAGATATTTTTATTGGAGGCCAGGTATTAGACCATGCAGGTGGAAGCCCAATATTATTTGAACATTTATTCTGGTTTTTAGGACACCCCGAAGTTTATATCGTTTTATTACCGGCTTTAGGGATTACCTCAGAAATTATCTCTACCATGTCCAGAAAACCAATTTTCGGTTATCGTGCAATGATAGGGTCCATGATGGCAATAGCGTTTCTTTCATTTATTGTTTGGGGACACCACATGTTTGTAACAGGAATGAATCCCTTTTTAGGGGCAGTATTTACATTTACAACATTATTGATTGCAATCCCTTCAGCGGTTAAAGTATTCAATTATTTAACAACACTCTGGAAAGGCAATATCGTCTTTTCTCCGGCAGCGTTATTTAGTATAGGCCTGGTTTCGACATTCATAACAGGCGGTGTAACCGGATTGGTTTTAGGTGATTCAGCTTTGGATATTAATGTACATGATACCTATTTTGTAGTAGGGCACTTTCATATTGTAATGGGATTATCTGCAATATTTGGAATGTTTGCCGGAGTTTATCATTGGTTTCCTAAATTATTTGGAAGAATGATGAATAATAAATTAGGTAATATACATTTTTGGTTAACGATTGTTTGTGCATATGGTGTATTTTTTCCTATGCATTTTTTAGGACTTGCAGGTGTTCCCAGAAGATATTATACTAATTCAGAATTCCCTCTTTTTAATGGAATGATTGACATTAATGAGTTCGTAAGTACTTTCGCTATTATAGCTTTTGGTGCTCAATTAATTTTCTTTTTCAATTTTGTTTATAGTGCATTAAAAGGTCCAAAAGCACCACAAAATCCATGGAAAGGAAATTCATTAGAATGGACATCTCCGGTAGAACATATTCATGGAAACTGGCCTGGAGAAATTCCTACGGTTCACAGATGGCCTTACGATTATAGTAAAGTGGATGAGAATGGAGAGTACATTTCCGGTGAAGATTATATTCCTCAAACGGTTCCATTAGGTGAAAATGAAAAAGATGGAGGACATTAAAAAATAGTATGACAGCTATTACAATGGAAAATATTAATATAAGAGAAGATAATCGTAAAAAGACTTCTAAACCACTTCTATGGATTTGTATAGTCAGTATAATTATGTTCTTTAGTGGATTAACTAGTGCTGTTGTTGTTAGTCAGGGAGGTGGAGGTTTCATTGATATTGAATTACCCACAGCATTTCTGATTAGTACAATTATCATTATTGTGAGCAGTGCTGTATTCCATTTTGGTTTAAATGCTATTAAAAATGGAAAAATGGGGATAGCAAAAATCAGTGTGTCAATAACTTTAATATTGGGTTTTTTATTCATCGCCTCTCAATTTATGGGTTGGTCGAAATTGTACGAAAATGGTATTTATGCTGTTGGTAGTCAAAGTACGCAACAGAGCTCTTATTTGTATTTATTAACAGCATTACATGTTGCTCACTTAATTGGAGGTTTAATTAGTTTAATAGTAGTATTAGTTAAAACATTAAAGAATAAATATAGTTCAACCAATTATTTAGGTGTACAAATCAGTATAACTTATTGGCACTTTTTGGGAGGATTATGGATTTATCTTTTTCTATTTTTAAATTTTATAATAGCTTAGTTTACAATAAATAACAAAATATGTCTCATACACAAGTCGTAGATAGCAAAACAGCATGGTCAGGTGATCATACATCTCCTTTTGGTGTTGGTTATGGAAAATTAATGATGTGGTTTTTCCTGATGTCTGATGCCTTATCTTTTACCGGATTTTTAGCAGCTTACGGATTTTATCGCCATACTTATTCAAGTATATGGCCTTCTGCTGAAAATGTGTTTACACATGTTCCTTTCATTCATGGGCATCACCCATTAATTTACGTTGCTTTTATGACATTCATTTTAATTATGAGTTCTGTTACTATGGTACTTGCTGTTGAAGCAGGCCACAGAATGGATAAAAAGAAAGTAATTCTATGGATGTTATTTACTATAGTTGGAGGATTGATATTTGTTGGTTCGCAAGCTTGGGAATGGTATCATTTTATTGAGGGAACAGAATTAGGGGCATTTCAATTAGGAGTGGGGACTTATACATTACCTGATGGGACTATAGAGCAAACACAAGGAATTATTGGAAGATGGGCAGATGAATCAAAACAAGTTTTATTATTACCATGGAAAGAAGGTGTTGGTGCATCAGCTAAATATCTTTCAATAACAGGGCAAGAACTTGCTAATGTAATAGCAAATGGGCATGAAATACATGGAGCAAACATGCATCATAATGAATACGGTCATCCACTTTTTGCCGACTTCT
>CAYRAD010000324.1:0-3477 GCA_964422135.1 uncultured Vicingus sp. | reverse complement strand
AGAGCTCAATCTGTAGTAGATTATTTAATTAAACATGGCATAGCTAAAAGTCGATTAGTGGCTAAAGGTTATGGAGAAGAAAAACCAATTGCTCCAAACACCAATGCTGATGGGAGTGATAATCCTGAAGGAAGACAGAAAAACAGACGTACAGAGTTTAAAGTGTTGGAAAAATAGTAAATGTTAAGCATCAGTCAAAAAAAGTACGTTAATTCATTACAACAAAAAAAGTTTAGAACACAGTACTCAACTTTTGTGGTAGAAGGTTTAAAAATAGTGAACGAATTACTGAAAAGTGATTACGAAGTCGAAACCATTTTTGCAACTTCATCTTGGTTGAAAAATAATTCATCCAAAGAAGCTATTCACGTTACTGAGAAAGAATTGAGTCAACTATCTTCTTTAAAAACGCCTAATGAAGTATTGGCAGTTGTTAAACAAAAAGAAACTCAATTACTTGATTTAAAATCAACAATTACCATTGCCTTAGATCATATTCAAGACCCTGGAAATTTAGGAACGATTATAAGAACTGCAGATTGGTTTGGTGTTAAAAATATTATTTGTTCAGAAGACTGTGTGGATGTTTATAATCCAAAAGTAATACAGGCAACCATGGGTTCACTGTTTCGGGTAAATGTTGTTTACACTGACTTAAAAGAATTTTTCGATGAATATAAAGACCTAACTGTTTATGGTGCTTTGCTAGAAGGTGATAATGTTTATAATGTTAAATTAAAATCAGAAGGAGCGGTCTTGCTAATGGGTAACGAATCTAAAGGTATAGCTGAAGAATTAATTCCTTATGTTACTAATAAAATAGCTATACCAAAATTTGGTAATGCTGAATCATTAAATGTAGGGATAGCTACTGCTATTATCTGTTTTGAGAGTAAAAGGACGGTCTTGAATTAATTCCTTTTACTATCAACCTTTCACCATAAATTACATCATCGGATGTTGCTGAAATTAAATAATCTCCGGTAGGAAGAACGACATTAGACTGAGTGACTACTAAATGTCTGTTTTCAACAACCATGTTTACTTTGGCAATATATTGTTTTCCTTTTGTATCTATAAGTACTACCAGAATGTTATTTCCGGTATATTTTTTTAATTTATAATTGTCTTTAGAATTAGAAAACAGGCCATACAAAGGTTTTACATATTTGATATTGGTAGCTATTACCATTTCTGAATAATAAATATTACCATTTATACCAACCTGTCTAATTCTGTAATAAGCTTTCTTGTTAAAAGGATTGTTATCTATTTCATAATATTCAGTTAAACCACTGTTAGAATTGAAGCCTTCAACTTTTATAAGTTCTTTGAACTTTTTACCATTCTTAGAGCGTTCAATTACAAAATAATCAATTTTAATATTAGTGGGATTTGTCCAGGATATTACTACTCTATCATCTTTATAGACAGCTCTTACTTCGGCAAATGAATAAGAGATAAAAAGAAGTTGAGTAAATAATAGTAAAGTTGTTTTCATCGTTTACTTAAGTATAATAGTTTACTGTAAATTTATTACTCAACTATAAATAGAACAAGAGTTATTTAACGTAAATTAACTAAGTTGATTTACTTAAATTTTTATAAACTTTCTACTTACCTATATGCTTGTGCATTATTACCTGACAGGATTTACAACTAATTATAATAATGTACGTCATATTGTCATAAATTAGCTAATGGCACAGGCTTTGACTAATGCAAAACACTTAAAAAATTAAAACTTTAATTGATATTGAATAAAAAAAATTAAAAAAATGGCAAAAGGAAAAATAAAAGTAAATACGGAAAACATCTTTCCAATTATCAAAAAGTTTTTATACTCAGATCACGAAATATTTTTAAGAGAATTAATAGCCAATGCAACTGATGCGACAAAAAAGTTACAGGCATTATCATCTAGAGGTGATTTTAAAGGAGAAGTAGGAGATACTACAATCGAAATTCGTGTAGATAAAAAGGATAAAACGATTAGGGTAATTGATAGAGGTATTGGTATGACAGGTGAGGAAGTAAAAAAATACATCAATCAAATTGCATTTTCTGGAGCAGAAGAATTTGTTGACAAATTTAAAGATGATAAAGATGCCGCTGGAATTATAGGGAAATTTGGTTTAGGATTTTACTCTTCATACATGGTCGCAGAACGTGTGGAGATTATTACCAAGTCCTATCAAGATGAAACAGCTGTTGTTTGGGACTGTGATGGAAGCCCTGAATATACGTTGAAAAATCATGATAAAAAAGATAGAGGAACTGAAATTGTACTTCATGTTGCAGAAGATTCTGCAGAGTTTTTAGAAGAATCCAGAATTAAAACTTTATTAGAGAAGTACTGTAAATTTATGCCAGTAGCTATCAAATTTGGTCAAAAATCAGAATGGATAGATAATAAAAAAGGAAAAAAGGATAAAGATGGTAATGTAGAAAAAGAAGAAATAAAAGTAGATAACATTGTTAATAATCCTAATCCAGCATGGACTCAAACGCCATCTTCGTTAAAGGATGAAGATTACAAGAGTTTTTATAAGGAATTATATCCAATGAATTTTGAGGAACCTTTGTTCCATATTCATTTAAATGTAGATTATCCGTTTAACTTAACTGGAATACTTTATTTTCCTAAGATTAAGCCAAATATGGAAATTCAACGGGATAAAATTCAATTGTATTCTAGACAGGTTTTTATTACAGATTCTGTAGAAGGAATTGTTCCTGATTTTTTAACCTTGTTACATGGTGTAATTGATTCTCCGGATATTCCGCTGAATGTTTCCCGTTCTTATTTACAATCCGATGGAGCTGTAAAAAAGATTGCCAGTCATATTTCCAAAAAGGTTGCTGACAAATTAGAAGAACTGTTTAAAAAGAACAGGGAAGATTTTGAAAAGAAATGGGATGATATTAAAGTGTTTATCGAATATGGCATGTTATCCGATGAAAAATTCTTTGAACGAGCACAAAAATTTGCTTTATATAAAAATACCGATGGTAAATATTATACCATGGATGAATTGAAGGAGCAAATTAAACCACTACAAACAGATAAGGAAAATAAACTGGTGTTTTTATATGCCAATAATATAGAAGGTCAGCATTCGTTTATTCAGGCTGCTAAAAACAAAGGTTATGAAGTAATTGTGTTAGATACAGCATTAACAGCTCACCTTGTAGGCAAACTAGAACAATCCATTGAGAATTCGACCTTTGCAAGAGTAGATGCAGATACCATTGACAAACTGATTCAAAAAGATGAAGAAATACCATCTAAATTATCAGATAAAGAAAAGGAAGCATTGAAACCTATTATTGAAGAAGTAGTTCCAAAAGAAAAATTTACCGTTCAATTTGAGAGTATGAGTGAAACAGATTTACCCATGACTATTGTGCAACCTGAATTTATGAGAAGAATGCACGATATGAGTGCTATTGGTGGCGGGGAGATGTATTTTAGCT
>CAYRAD010000323.1:0-3479 GCA_964422135.1 uncultured Vicingus sp. | reverse complement strand
CAATCAAATTAGGTATATCAAATTTGCAATTGTTATCTTTTGCTTTATACTTTATGGCAATAGCATAAAAAATAATTATGCAATTGATGATGATTTTGTTACAACAACAAATTCGCAAAATCCAAACTCAAGAATTGAAAAAGGGATTAAAGGTATTCCCGAAATTTTTACAACCCATTATTTCGAATCAGAACAACAAAGCTTTGAGTACCGGCCTATAGTTCTGGTTACTTATGCTTTAGAATTTCAGTTTTTCAAAAGTAATCCACATATCAGTCATTTTATAAATGTGTTAATTTATGCAATTACCTGTGTTCTACTATTTGTTATACTTTCTTCTCTTCTAAGAAGTTATCATGTGGTTTTTCCATTAATTATCACCTTTTTATTTATTGCTCATCCAATCCATTCAGAGGTTGTAAATAATTTAAAAAGTAGAGATGAATTACTGGCATTTTTATTTGGGATTAGCTCAATCTATTATTTATTAAAGAAAACAGAGCTTGGTAAATGGAAATATCTAACTTTTGCTATTATTTTCTTTGCACTGGCTTTATTGAGTAAAAAATCTGCGATTATTTTTGTTGCTATAATTCCTTTAACTATTTATTTTTTTACTTCAATTAAGCTAAAAAAGTTAATCTTTTATGCATTTATTCCTCTTCTATTATTTATTTGCTATAAAATATTTATGCGAGTAATGTTTCATGATACCGTTGTTTTGAGAGAATATGCCTTTTTCGAAAATCCATTGTTTTATGAGCCTGATTTTGTAAAACGAATACCAATGGCAATATATACCGTAGGCTATTATATCAAATTATTTACTATTCCTCATCCGCTTTCTTGCTATTATGGATTTAAGACTATCCCATTGGTTGATTGGTCAACAATTTCCGTATGGATTTCTTTAATATTCCATTTGTTGATTGGGATTTATGCAATTCTAAAGTTTTCCAAAAAAAATATTATGTCGTACAGTATACTATTTTATTTAATCGCGATTTTTCCCTTTTCAAATTTATATACACCAGTTGTAGGGATAATAGGAGAGCGATTTGTTTACCTTGCTTCATTAGGGTTTTGCGTAGGAATAGCATATCTGCTGTTAGTTTTTTTTAAAATTGATTTTAAAAACACAGCAATAAAAGGCAATAGATTTGCTATTTCTTTTAAAACGATAACAGTTTTATTATTACTGTGTTATTCTATAAAAGTTATTTCAAGGAATGCCGATTGGAAAGATGAACTTACATTGTTTAAAAATGATGTTGGCAATTTTGAAAATTCATGTAATTTAAATTACATCACAGCAAATGCAATTTCAAAAAAAATAGCCAAGACTCCTACTGGATTGAAAAGAAATGACCTAATAAAAAATGCTACTAAATATTTTAAAAAGACAGCCGAATTAATGAAAGAAGGCACAGATAGATACACCCAAGATTATATTACACTTAATAACCTTGCTACTATTTATGTAGATATATTTAACGATGCCAATCTTGCTCAACCGATTTTTAAAAAAGTTATTAGTATTAAACCAGACGATGAAATGGGTCAATTTAACTTTGGCTATTGTTATGAAAAAAGAAATTTGCCCGATTCTGCGATTTTTTGGTATGAAAAAATGCTTTTGAATGAAACACAAAATCAATTGGTTTATTCACGATTACATGAGTTGTATTATTCAAAGAAAAATTATAACAAAGCCATATTAAGTGATAAAAAAATATTAGATTTTAATCCTGAAAAAATTGAGCTATATATAAATTTAGGGAATTCCTATATGCTAAATGGCGATACATTAGAAGGTTTAACATATTTTGAAAGAGCTGCAATTATACCGCCATTAGATTACGTCTTATTGCAAAATGTTTCAAATGTTTTTAAAACAATTGGAAATAATGCTAAAGCACTTCAATATGAAGAAAAATCAAAAATGGTAATGAATCAGGGGAGAAATAATTAAGAAATCAAATATAAGTATTTGATAATGTGCAACCTTATTTTAAATTACTACGTATATCTATCCAAATAAATTAGTATTATATATTTGATTGAAGTCCGGTACTTATTTTTACTAGGCTTAAATCTTATACTTTGAATGCTAATATTTGCATTAAATAGTTTGATTAATTTCGATCTATTGAGTTAAATCATATATTTTTATTTATACAATTAATTTAATATTATGGATAACAAGAAAAACTTTTTATTTACCTTATTGTTAATGGCAATAACAATACCTCAATTTGGGTTCTCACAAACTACCAACAAACAAGAAACAGCAGCTTTTACACATGGAGAATCTTGGAGGCCAATAAATAATTTTGCTGCACCAAAAAATGAAAATCAAACGGGCAATAATATTGCTGTAGCACCTCCTTTAACCAATGTGTTGAATGGGGTTTCGTTTTATTCAAAAAATAGTGAATGTAATTCAGAAAAGGTTGTTTTACTAAAGCTTATTAATACCAACAATTATCCTGTTAAAATATCGTGGCAAATGAGTCCAAACTCTCCGAAAGAAAATGTTATTGTACCTGCTTTAAAAGATTATGAGGGCTCTTGCTCTGTAAAGGATAAGAATAAAGCAAAATTGATGATTAAAAACCTTAATGGCCCTGACAAGGCAAAAGTAATAAAATATGCACTTTCTCATATTAATATAACAAAGGCAGAAAAATAATTTAGTTCCTTTGAATCCTAATTATATCGGTTAAGTGAATTTAAATTAAAAACTATGAAACAAACTACTCTATTCCTTTTTCTTTTCATTTTTTTATTCTCTAATCCCATTTTAAAAGATGATTTAAAAGCCCAAACTGCAACAACAACTATTACCTATACAGGATTTCAGGCCTGTGGAGGGTGTACGGTTTGTGGTGCGGATTATTGGTGTTTTAATACTATTTCTAGTTATTGTGGGAATACAGCAGCGTGTGGCACTACCACCTTTGCAAATCCCGTTCCAGCAGGTAACATTGTTACCAATATTTCTATTAGCTACTATTCTGCACAATGTGCTGGAGGTACATTAACTGCTACTATAAACGGAAATGTTTTTCCAGTTGCAACTGAAGGAAACACAGGTTGTCCATGCTCAGCATTACCTTGTGGGGTCTCTGCCACAACTGGTGCTACATTCCCTTGTGGTGTTCCTGGTTATAATAATGCCGCTGGTGGTATAAATTCTTTTCAGTTGTGTACAGGGTCAAGTGTTTGTGTAAATGCCGTTGTTTTGACCATGACTTATGCTCCAGCAAACCAAGCAACCCCAGCAACACAACCTACGGCTATAAATGGGCCTACACCTATATGTTTAGGCTCACCCCAGAATTATTCCATTCCTGCTGTTGCAAATGCAAGTTCTTATACATGGACTGTCCCCCCAGGTTGGACTATAAACTCTGGACAAGGAACTACTGGAATTAGTGCTACTCCTGGCACTTCTGGTAATATTTGTGTAACAGCTA
>CAYRAD010000322.1:0-3481 GCA_964422135.1 uncultured Vicingus sp. | reverse complement strand
ATATCTATGTATTCATCACAAGCAAAGATTTCCAGAAAATGGAACTCAATGATGATGAGTATTACTAAGAATGGTAAGGACGGACCTTATACTCCGCCACCTTTCAGCCACATCTATAAACTATCCTCTGTAAAAAACAGCGGAAAAGGAAACGAGTGGTATGGATATAATATCCAAAAAGTATCTGAAGTAACCGATGCGAATCTCTACAAAAGGGCAAAAACGTTTTACGAAAGTTGCCGTAGAGCTGACCAATCTAACGGAAAAACATCATAAGTTTCCATCCGGTGGAAATAGGGCGGCGTAGGGAGACTGAAACCGCCCGCCAAAAATTATGATGAAAGCATTTAAAGAGATATTTGAGGGATTAAATAGTGCTTATGGACAGTACATTCCAAGTCCTATTCGTTCAGAGAATGGTAAACAAAAAGGAAGACCATTTACAGTAAAAAAACCTGTAACTGATGTTCTTTGGGAAAACCATTTAAAAGGAAAAGAACCAGCATTAGGAATTATCCCAATAAATGAAAACAATCTATGTCGATGGGGATGTATTGATATAGATCAATATGATTTTAATCATAAAAAATTTATCAAAAAAATAAAACAGAAAAATTTACCTCTAATTGTTTGCAGATCTAAGTCTGGGGGAGCGCACGTATTTTTATTTATGTCTGAATTAATTGAAGCTGCTGCAATGCGAGCTAAACTTAAAATTATGGCTGCTGCACTTGGTTATTCAGAATGCGAAATATTTCCAAAACAAGAGTATATTTTAATTGAAAGAGGAGACACAGGTAGTTTTTTAAATTTACCTTATCATGGTGGAGATAAAACAGCCCGTTACGCATTTAAAGATAATGGAGATGCTGCAAGTTTAAAAGAATTTATAGAGCTTCATGCCAAAAATAAGCTAACAAAAGCGTCATTTGATAGCTTGAAGATAGAAAGCGAGAAAGAGCAAAACATAAAGGATGGCCCTCCTTGTTTACAAACACTGTGCAAGGAAGGCTTTCCTGAAGGAACCAGAAACAATGGATTATATAATATTGGTGTTTATCTCAAAAAAGCTAATCCAGACACATGGCAAACTGATTTAGCAACTTACAATACTAAGTTTATGAAGCCACCACTAAGTCCTCAACAAGTTATGACAACAATTTCCTCGTTAAATAAAAAAGATTATCAATATAAATGTAAAGACCAACCTATTTGTAATTATTGTGATTCTGCAACGTGTCAAACAAGGAAGTTTGGAATTGGAAATGGTACTTTAATGCCTGACATTTCTAATCTTAGAATATTTACTTCTGACCCACCAATATGGTTTGTAAATGTTAGTGGAAAAACAGTAGAAGTTGATACTAAAACCTTAAGAAATTTTGATTTATTTGATGAAGCATGTATGGAACAAATGAGAACTAAACTTCCTAATGTTTCTAAACCGATATGGGGTAAAGTAATAAGTAGTTTAATGAAAGAAGTAGAAGAAATAAAAGCACCTGAAAGTTTAACATTTAAAAAACAATTAGAAGAACATTTAGAAAATTTTACAACAGATAGAGCAGCAGGAAAACAAAAAACAGATATTAACAGAGGAGTATCATGGACAGATGAAGGTTTATCATATTTTAGATTTAAAGATTTTTGGAAACATTTACAAAACACAAGAACTTGGAATATGGAACGAAATAAAACTTTACATAAAATTGAAGAATTATTTAATGCCAAAATTGATGCAAATTTGAGTATTTCTGGAAAATCTGTTAAGGTTGTTTCTATTAAGGCGTTCACAACTGAAAAAGAAAAGGATGAACCGCCTCCGGTAGAAAGGCCACCATTTGTAAAATGATAAAACGGACAATAATCCCTGGCCCACCGGGCACGGGAAAAACTTACAGATTAGTTAACACTTACCTAAAAAGAGAAAAAGAAGAATATAACACCCCATTAAAAAAAATTGGATTTTTTACATTTAGTAAAAACGCAACTACAATTTCTGTTAATCGAGTTACAAAATTATTTAATAAAGTAGATTACGACGAAGATCTTAAATATTTTTGTACAATGCATGCACTTGGCACACGTGAGTGTGGAATTGATACTAAAACACAACTTTTAAAAGGTAGAAAATGGGATGCTTTTAAAACCTATGTAGGTGGAGTTGCTTCAAATTTAAATTTTGAAACCTATGCTGCAGAAGATGGAACAATGATTTATGGTAATGAATATATTAAACTCATAAATTTAGCTAGATGTAGAAAAATTTCTTTAGAAAATCAATACGCATTACACGAACACCTACAGGACATAAGCTATTCTACTTTAGATTATTTAAAAGAGTGTCTAATAAAATATAAAAAAGCTAATGGTATGTTTGAATTTATAGACATGATTTCTGAATTTATTAAAAGAAAAAAATGTCCACAGTTTGATGCTGTATTTTTAGACGAAGCTCAAGACTTGAATAACCTTCAATGGGAAATGTTTCATTATATTGAGTCTAATGCTAAGCGTTCTTATATTGCAGGAGATGATGACCAAGCTATCATGGGTTTTCAAGGAGCAAACCCTAATCATTTTATTAGATTGCATAAAGATAAAAATACAACGGTAGACAAATCCTTAGTTAAATCAAGAAGAGTTCCACGGAGAGTTTTAAATTTAGCAAAACAAATTTTAGATAAAATTCCTTCAGATGAAAGAGTTCCTAAACAATGGACACCTAAAGATTTTGATGGCAGTGTGACTTGGGTATCTAATTTTGAACAAATTGATTATAGCAAAGATCAATGGATGATAATGACAAGAACCAATAAGATGTTGGAACCTTTAAAAGATTTTTTTGAGGACAAAGGTTTTTATTATGCAAGTAAAAGAGGAAATAATTTAGTAAGTAAAGATTTATTACAAGCTATTGATACCTGGAGAAAATTAAGAAAAGGTCAATTGGTACCTGCAAAACTTGCACAGAAAATGTATTCTTTTATGTCTTCTAAAAATATAAAAAGAAATTTTGGCAGAGGAGTTTCTTTAAAATCGGTTATTGAAGATATTGTCAATTTAGAAGATTTAAGAAACAAACATGGTATGCTAGCGACGGGCAGCTGGCAGCAAGCATTAGACAAAATTATAGATAAAAAAAGAATATTTATAGAAGCAATGGAAAGAAACGGTGAAGATGTTTCTCCAACAGCAAAACCAAGAATAAGGTTATCTACTATCCATGGATCCAAAGGAGATGAAAGACAGAATACAGTATTAATGTTGGATATTGACTACAATAGTTTTAATGCATATCAAAAAAATCCAAGTCCAGAACATAGATTATTTTTTGTAGGTATTACTCGAACAGCAGAAAATTTATATTTAGTAAATCAATCTGGTGAATATGGATATCAGATATGAGTCACAAAGTAATAAAAAACATACCTAAAAAAAACATGGTGATTATGGAAAAAAGTAGTTCATATAAAAAGCA
>CAYRAD010000321.1:0-3482 GCA_964422135.1 uncultured Vicingus sp. | reverse complement strand
AGCTACTTCAAAATCAGATTCGATGTAAGGTATTCCACCTAAATAGTCAGGTAAAGGGTATTCCTTTAAATTAGGTCTATAATTTTTGTAATATATTAAATATGTTTCGCCCTTTTTTGCGCTTTCATCCCAAGGAAATAAAGTCATTTCCGAGTAATCTTTATTTTCTTTAGGTTTTCGAGCGCTCCAATCGGATGTAAACATATAAGTTTCGTTATCATTACCTACTCTTATATTTCCGAAATCAATGTGATTAATTGAAAGTCCTTTTCCGTCTTTTGTTAAAACCACCGACAATGAAAAACCTCCGAAAAGCTCATTATCTTTTACTATTTTTTTGGTTATTTCATGAAGTGATTCGACACCTATATTTTGAATAAAATCAGATAGCTTTACCTTATCTTCTAACCCTGTTATTGAACTATCAACAGACCAACCTTTTCCAGAAATGTAGTTTGTTTTACCGTTGATTATAGCATTGTGCTTACTTGACTTGTTGTAAATGTCGACTAAATAATCGGGGTATCTATTTTTCCAAGGTGCGTCTATTCCATATAAAACGTAGTCTTTGCCTTTCGCTTCCTTAAAAATAGGTGGCTTATGCGCTGAAAAATTAAAAAAAAGTATGTTATTTTCTTTCATTACGTTACTTTATGAGAGCTGTAAGTCTCTTTTACAGTGTGATTTGAATAAGTTGTATTACCTCTGTCGAGATCCATAAAACCACTTTCTAGTAATTTATTTGCTTGTAAAGGGTCTAAGTTAGTTGAACTTGCTTGCTCATATACATTGTAATTATATTGACCGTTAGCGCCTAAAATAAGACTTCCATTTAGCGAATCATCTACCCCCTCCGTAAAAATGAACTCGTTATATCTGCGCTTAAAAAGAGAAATGTCGTTAATAATGCAGTAGTAACTTTTTTGCTCACTTACACTTTTAAAATGAAAAAGAAAAAATGGAGTGCTTAAAGTGACTTTTTCACTTAAAGTTAAAACAAATCTATTCGCACTATTTTGAACAAATAATATCACTTAGCTTTTTTAACTGTTTTTTTTTGTTTAAAAACATCTAAACCCATTGCTTTATAAGTCTCAAAATTGGCTGAATCATTGACAACTTCAACAATTCCGAATTTTTTCGTGTAGATTTTACACCCTTTTTTTAAATTATCCTTTAGTTCCATACTTATATATTGTAAAAAAAAAATTAAGTTGCAAAAAAAAGAGGCGTAAAATAAATTACACCTCTCCTTTTTACTATTATGAAAAAATTATCAAGCAGATGTTGTTAAAGCTGCTATTGTAGCTGCATTTACTTCTAACATTCGTACCTTTTCTTGCGCTGAAAAAGAATATGTATAACCATTCATATCAGCAGCTGCAGCTCCCGTTACAGAAGTTCCTCCTAGTTTATCAGCGCCATAATAAGCTCCCATAGTCCAATATTTCCCATTCATATCTTTTACAATTATAAATAGTCTATTTTTATCCAATAGGTTTAGCTCCTCATTTTCTAACGCTGAAATCTTTTTAGTCGTAAATTCTAAAACAGAATCATATACATTTGTATTATTATCAATGCTTCCTGTATGAGTTTCAACTAAACTACCATTAGCTTTTTCTAATTCATAAATGAAAAAGTTAGTAGCTACCACTTGCGTTAAAGCTGTTACTACTCCAGCTGTTGCTGTAAAAGTTGATACGTTATTAAATTCTGAAATGAGAACCTGTTCTATACCACCGAAACCATCTCGGCAATCTATTGCTCTCCCTTTTGTTAGTCCACAAGCCATAATTATTCTTTTTAATTTTTAACCTTAAATTAAGGTAATAATGTAAATTCAACGATTTCCTCTGGAATACCGATTTGAACTCCTCTTTTAAATGAAGCATCGAACAATACCGATTTTTTTGTAACAGGGTCAACTCTCACGTCAAAATCTTCTTCTTCTTCTCCATCCATTCCGATAGTTATGTTTGAATCGGCTGCTAAAATCATTCTTTGAGAACCAGCTACACCAGGAAGTCCTACTGTTTTTCTTAGTTTTACGTTTGTTCCGTAAAGCATTTCTTGAGAACCATCCGCTGTATAGTGGAAAAGGTTAGCGTTTTTCAATGCTACGACGTACAATTTATATACGCTTGTCGGAATCCATAAAGAAAGATTTTCAGCTTCTGCTATTGAATCAGGGATTGCTTGCCACATTGCATCTAAAATGTCTAAAACATTTGCAGAAGTGATACCAACCGCAACTGTTACACCTCCTGTGTTACCATTTACAACTGTTAGTTCAGCATCAACAATTTTTAACAACCCGTCATAGTGAGAAAGGTTTGCAGTAGCTGAAAGAATGTCTCCTTGAAAATCTGAAATCGCTAATTGATTTTTAACTTTGTTAGCTTTTTGTTCAAGCCACATTGCTTCAATGTCTCCTGGCACAGAATCTTCACTTGCTGAACCTTGAGAAATTTTTGTTTGAGCCCAATAACCATTCAATGATTTAATACACAAATCTTCTGACATATCAATTGCTCCAACAGTTATAGCACGTTGAGTCAATGCTGTTGTCATTGCAGGGGTTCTTGTACAACCAGCTGCTCCAAACACTACATCCGTGTCAATTATTTGAAGGTGTGATGTGCCTTTTATTCCTACTTGTTTGTTTACTACTTCCGCTAAGCCTCCCGTTGCTTGCATTCTTGCAATTAATGGAAAGTCTTGCTCTTCTATGTATGCCGTTAAAGCTGTTACGTCAAATGCCATCTTTTATTTTTTTTATTTTATGAAATTATTTTTCTTTTTAGAAGCCATAAAACCCGACTTCTTTTTTACAACTGGTTCAACACTAGGTTCTTTTGATAAAACCTCTATCGCTGAAAACATTGCTTTTTTATTTTCTTCTGTTGTGTCTTTGTAATTACTGAACTCCTCTTTTATCTCCTTTAACTCTTTTTCTACTGTTGAAAAATCTTCTTTAATTTTTTCAATTTCAACATTAAAAACGGTTTCCACAGACTCAATGATTTTTCTTACTTTAGCTTCTGTTGGTGTTTCTTTAGGGGCAACATCTGCACTTTGTTCTTGTTTGTCGCTTTGTGCAGAAGCTTCTTCTATTGATAAAATAACACCACCGCTTACATTGATAGTTGTTCCATCACTTAATGGATAGTCTCCATCAGGAAGTGGAGCTTTTTCTCCGTTGACATTGATAGTTACAGTAGCGCCTATTTCCAAAGCTGGGTCAATTTCAGCTATTGTTCCGTCAGATAACTCTTGCGAAACAAACTTATCATTTGAAGAAGGTTCTTTTTCAAAAAGAATGTTCTTCAATTTTTCTATTACTTCTAAACTCATACTTTCTATTGTTTTTTTATTTTTTAGTTGCGGACTCTGTTCCGTATTTTTTTTAAAATCTTTTATTTCTCCCTTTATTTTTTCTATTGTTTTTTCAGCTATCTCTCTTGAATTTTATCCTAACG
>CAYRAD010000320.1:0-3498 GCA_964422135.1 uncultured Vicingus sp. | reverse complement strand
TAGAAAGTTCTTTCTTAAACAATGAAACATCAAAACTAACTTTCCTCAACACCTCTTTGCTGTACACCAACATTCTTTTTGATTTACCTTTGGAATTTTTTGTCATACCTTTTATTCTTATCAATTTTAAACTTACAAAATATTATTGATTAATCCAACAAAATTTCGATTTTAATTTCATGTTTGTCACAATTTTCATAGAACAATAAATACCTTAACTTTTTTTTCTCCTAATTATTATTAGTTACCTTTACTTTTAACATAAATTAACGATTTCCAACTATGAAATACATGCTAATATTTTTTTCAATTATCAGCTCTTTTTTGCTTCAAGCTACTAATGTTAGCTATGAAGTATCCATGCCTGAACCTTACACTCATTATTACGAGGTAAAAATGAATGTTCAAGGGTATAACAAAGATTATTTTGACATACAGATGCCTACCTGGTCACCTGGTTCTTACCTCATACGAGAATATTCAAAAAATGTTGAAGAAATTTCAGCAATTTATAATAAAAAGTTGCTCAAGGTTAAAAAACTGGACAAAAATACCTGGAGAATCTATTCACAAAATGCTAAAAATGTAGCTATCAGCTACAAAGTGTATGCCTTTAAAATGAGTGTTCGCACGAGTTTCTTAGATGCTTCACATGCCTATTTTAACGGTACTAGCATTTTCATGTTAATTAAAGAACTAAAAAATACACCTCACGAAGTAACAATAACTCCTTATAAGGATTGGAAAAAGGTGAGTACTTCTTTACCCAAAACCGGAGACAAAGGATTTCACTACCTTGCTCCAGATTACGATATTCTGGTAGATTGCCCTGTAGAAATAGGCAATCACGAAACTTTCGATTTTACTTCTGCAGGTGTTCTACACCATGTTGCCTTATACGGAAAAGGAAATTACAATGTAGAAAAATTAAAGGTTGACATGGCAAAAGTAACACAAGCTTGCACCGATGTCTTTGGAGAAAACCCGAACAAGGAATATACTTTTATCATTCATAATTTAACCAATGGAAGTGGTGGTTTAGAGCATCAAAGCTCTACTACTTTGGAAGTTAATCGCTGGACATACAGTGAAAACCGGTACAAAGGGTTTTTAAGCTTGGTAGCTCATGAATATTTTCATTTATGGAATGTTAAACGAATCAGACCCGCAGCTCTTGGTCCGTTCGATTATACACATGAAAATTACACTAGTCTACTATGGGTAATGGAAGGTTTCACGAGTTATTACAGTGGTTTAATCATGTATCGTGCAGGGTATTATACAGAAGAAGAATTTATCAAACGTATTACTGGCTCCATCAATAACATCGAAAATCAACCCGGAAACAAAGTTCAATCTGTTGCTGATGCCAGTTTTGATGCCTGGATAAAAGCCTACCAGCCGAATGAGAATAGTTACAACACCACCATTTCTTATTATTCAAAAGGAAGTGTTATCGCCAATATTCTGGATTTAATGATTATTAATTCTACCAAGGGTAAAAAGAACCTGGATAATCTGATGCAATTTCTGTATGAAGAATATTACAAAAAACAAAACAGGGGTTTTACCGACAAAGAATTTCAGGAAGCTTTAGAAAACGTATCGGGATTAAAAATGGATGGCTTTTTTGAAAAATACATCATCGGTACTCAATCTTTTGATTATTCAACAGTTTTCGGATATGCCGATTTAACTTTACAAACGGTGAAAAATACTGATCCAGGCTTAGGAATTTCAATTTCAGGGAACAGGATTACCCGTGTAAACAGAAATTCATCAGCCTATGATGGAGGTTTAAATGTAAATGATGAAATATTAGCCATAAACGGTTTTAGAGTAAATGGTAATGTTGGCGATTTTTTGGAGAACAAAAAAGTTGGTGACGAAATATCTGTTTTATTAAGTAGGGATAATATTATTCAAACCCTTAATTTTACATTGAAAGAAAAAGGAAACAAACAATATTTGATTTTTAACGATTCTGAAAAAAGAAATTCTATCCTACAAAAATGGCTGAATCGAAAATGGTAACTTCTTTAATTGCAGCTGTTGCTGAAAATCGTGTAATTGGTAAAGACAATGCCTTGATTTGGCATTTACCTAATGACATGAATTATTTTAAGGAAACTACCTTAAATCACCATGTCATTATGGGACGAAAAAATTATATTTCTATTCCGGAAAAATATCGTCCGTTGCCAAACAGAACCAATATTGTATTGTCAAAACAGGAATGTTATCATGAAGAAGATTGTATTGTTTTTAACTCAATTGAGTCGGCTATAGCGTTTGCCCGAAACAATAAAGAAACAGAGGTTTTTATCATTGGTGGAGGGCAAATTTATAAAGAAGCATTGAAGAAAAATTTGGTGGACAGGATATACATCACACATGTAAAACATAGTTTTGAAGGCGATACTTTCTTTCCTAAACTCAACGAATTAGTTTGGAAAAAAATAAAGGAAACAGATTTTCCGGCTGATGAAAAACATCCTTATTCTTATTCATTTGCTATATATGAAAGAATACATTAATTTTATGAATGATGTGATTTTAAAATTTTAATAATAGATTTTATGCTGACAATAGACCCAAAGAAAATAGAAGTACCAAAATTACATCATTACTTGTTAGGTGCAATCGGTCCGAGGCCAATAGCTTTTGCCAGCACGATGGATGCCAATGGGATTCCAAATTTAAGTCCTTTTAGTTTCTTTAATGTTTTTAGTGCCAATCCTCCTATTTTAGTATTTTCTCCGGCAAAAAGTGGTAAAACAGGTGCCAATAAAAATACTTTTGATAATGTTAAAGCAACCCGTGAAGTCGTAATTAATGTAGTGAATTATGATATCGTTCAACAAATGTCACTTTCAAGTTCTCCTTATGATGCATCAGTTGACGAATTTGTAAAATCAGGCTTAACCCCGGTTCCATCAGATGAAATTAAACCTTTTCGCGTAAAAGAATCACCTGTACAATTCGAATGTAAAGTAAATGATATTACTGAACTGGGAAAAAATGGAGGTGCCGGTAACCTAGTAATTTGTGAAGTTTTGAAAATCCATATCAACGAGAATGTGCTAGACGAAAAAGGTATGATAGACCAACATAAAATAGATCTGGTTAGCCGTATGGGTGGAAACTGGTATTGCAGAGCTGATAAAAATTCGATGTTTGAAATTCAAAAACCACTTGCCACTCTTGGAATTGGTGTGGATAAAATCCCTTTAGATATTAGGAACAGCTCCATATTAACAGGTAACGACTTAGGCCTTTTAGGAAGTATAGAAGCCTTTCCTACAGCACAGAAAGTTAATGAATACAATGCTCCTGAAGGAGATAAACATCTGTTAGCGAAAGAACTCCTTGCAAAAGGAGAAATTATGAATGCATGGAAAGTGTTGCTAAAAAAATGAGCTTTGCTGAAAAATATACCAAAGTTTTTAAGTATTTATTACCTACCCCATTTACCATTGCCATTGTTTTAACTGTTAT
>CAYRAD010000319.1:0-3510 GCA_964422135.1 uncultured Vicingus sp. | reverse complement strand
AACAATGCCCTATCATAGGCATACCCAATATATTAGCCATAGGCTTATTAGGAAACCTAGAAGAAGCCATACGGGCGGGGATAATTCCAATAATATTCATCTATTAATTCTTTTTTAAAATTGTTTTAACTTGATTCATTTGATTTCTTGCAATTGTGCCTAGAAATAAGGTGTCAAGGCTAAAAGCAATAAAATTATATCCTAAATCTATTTTATCCAATACAAGTTTATAGTCTGGCTGAATAACATGGAAGCCGATGAGTTTGTTATATTTTTTAGCGATATCTTCATAACGTAATAATACTTCTTTTACATCGCTATCGTTATATTTTCCAGGTTTACCCATAGAACCAGATAAATCATATGGGCCAATAAAAGTGCCATCAATAGCATCAAGTGAGAGTATTTCTTCTAAATTATTTACAGCATCTATATGTTCTATTTGAAGGATAAGTTTGATATTGTCTGCTTCATTGTCTTTATAATCTTCAAATCCAAAACCATATTTTTGAGCGCGTGCCAAACCAACACCTCTTTGACCAATTGGCGGATATTTAACGGCATTAATAGCCTTAATAGCTTCTTCTTTTGAATTCACCATTGGGACTATAATTCCGTCGGCACCGGCATCCAATACCCGTTTAATAATACGTGTATTATTTTCACCCACTCTTACATAGGCCTTAATCCCTTTCGCCTGAATTGTGGCGATAAGTTGTTGCGCTTCGTAATAATCTGTTACCGAGTGCTCCATATCTACACAGAGCCAATCAAAACCGGCATCGGCCATTATTTCTACAATTGAAAAGTGGTTTAAGGTTACCCAAGAACCTATAGTTGTTTTTTTCATTTTTTACGATTTATAATTTTTAAGGCATAATGGTTAATTTCATTTTTATAATATTTGGAGGTAAAATAAAGGGTTAAAAATCCGAAAAATGTGCCTACTCCTCCTAAAGCTATAACAATAAAAAGATTAAGTTTACCTTTAGATTCCGGTAGATAATTCATTGCTATAAAGAGAAACCCAACCTGACTAATAACGGGAATAATTATTCTGAGAACAGTTTCTTTTAAAAATGACCAAGCTTTCTTTTCCAAGAACCCCAATAGAAAATTAAAATAAAATAACATCGCTATAGTGCCAGCAAGAAGTTTAAACCCAGCAAAAGAAACAATTCCAAACCGATTTTTAGTAAAAAAGACTCCGACCCAAAACACTACAACCATTATAAAATTAATCATGTACATTTCTTTAATCCTCACAAGAGCTGTTAACATATTTGCTCCCGGCTGGATAATAAATGAATACATAAAATTAATAGCAAGGAGAAAAAGAATGATTCCTGATTGTATATATTCAGGGCCGGCCCATGTTTGTACAATGTTTTTATTCAATACGACAATACTCAATACACCCAATACAAAAATAGGCATTGAAAATAAAATAACTTTCTGAACCAAATTTTTTAATCCTGTAATATCATTTAATCCCACCAAATGATTATATCTGTTTTGGAAAGGGCTAAAAATAATAGACGATAAAGACCTAAAAAATTTCATAAATGTAAATGCAAGTGCAAAAACAGCTACAGCAGATGCCCCTAACATTTTTCCTATGGCAATGGTATCCAACTCGTAATATAAAATCCACATAATAGTAACAAACAGAGAACTAAACGCAAGTCCTTTGGTCTTAAAATAAACGCTTTTATCAAACTTGAATGCCTTTAAGAACCCTATAAATGGTAATTTATATTTTCTGTTTATCAACCATACGCCCGCTACCAATGTTCCCAGTTCAATGAGCTTAAGAAATAAATAATAGCCAACAATATCATATTTATCATGACCAAAAAAATAAAATACGGAAAGAACTTTGAGTGTTGAACCAACGATATTAATTTTCTGATAAACATACTGTTCTATCCTCACCTGAAAAACCCCAGTCACATACCGTTGCAAAACTGTATTAAAGGAAAATAATGCCTGAATAAAAAGAAGCTTAGATGCAATTGATAAATACTGTGATTGATTAATATCTTTTATAAGCAACTCAGGGTTATAGGAAAATAAAAAATAAATTCCGGCTATAAGGGACACAAAAATAAAAAGAATAAAACCCGAGAAACCGTAGAACTTCAGTTCGTCTTTATGTTCTCCACGGGCATAAGCTTCTCCTGCATATTTTATTCCAGCAGAAACAAACCCCAAATCGGCATAACTAAGAAACATTGCTGTGGAGATACAAACAGCATAAACCCCATAAACAACTTTATTCTCTGTAATCATAGGCACCACAATAAATATGGATGCCATATTCAATACTATGGCAATACCTTGCCATATATAGGTTTGGAGGTAGTTTTTTAAATATGATTTATTCTTAATATTCACTCAATAATTTTAAACATTGTCACAATCATAGGTGTAGTTTTCTTTTTAATTTTTATACATCTTCTTCCTTTCCTATTATATCTCTCTAATAAATACCTTCCACTTCTTTTTCCAATTTTGTTCTGACCAAGCATACCTTCTACACCATTTTATAATAACTGCTTGAATTTGGTCGTCATTCCACCATGTTTCTATATTATTACAAACAGAGTTTAATTTTTCTGCTGCCTCTTTAGCTGAAAAACAAATTACTCCAGCTTTTCTTAATTCATTTGTTAACTCTTTTGCTGAAGAATTAAACTGCCAATGCTCATCTTTCCAGTATCCTATTACAGGTATATTCGCAGATAATGCTTTATGAAATACTGTTCCTGGGTTATCTAATATTAACAATTTTGAAGAATAAATATCGTTTTTAAATTTACCCTCATATATCTTTATTTTTGGAAAATACTTTTTTGCAATAACAAGTTGATTTAATTGTTCTCTAGAATATGGGTAAGGCTTGTAAAATATTTCCTTTTCAACTTGATTGTTTAGATTCTTAAAGAATAGTGCTATTTCTCTTGAAAAGTCAATTACCTGCATTGGTTGAGGAGATGAAGCTAGACGATAATTAATTATAGAAGAATGTTGTCCAACAAAAATTATTTTTCCTTTCGAATTTAGTTCCCTCTGTTTCTTTAGAAAAGGATTTGGAAGAGGTATAAAATTTCCTATATAACCTTCTTTTTTATCCCAGCCCCAAGTTACAAAAGAATCGAGTGTAAATTCAACTTGAGAAATAAATGGTAAAGAATTTAATGTACCATATCTGCATCCATGCTGTACTGAAATAATCTTAGAATTAATTTCTACTTCTTTTGCTAATTTAAATTTTGCTCGTTCATTAAAGTACATTATGGGGCCACAGACAATTAATCTGGGCTTTTTTTGTTTGCTTACTTGTTTTATTTCAAAATACACTTTTAGCAACGTGTGAAAAAGTGCCTTTTCAACAATTTTCTTGATTAAATCAATGTCTTTATCTACAACTTCAGTTACAACTTGTAATTTTTGTTTTCTAAGATTAGAGTTAATACTGATCTTTTTTTTTCTTGTTTTCAAGTCCCA
>CAYRAD010000318.1:0-3526 GCA_964422135.1 uncultured Vicingus sp. | reverse complement strand
TATCGGTGTCCATCAAGTTATTAACTGTTTTGCAAGCATGCAATACTGTTGCATGGTCTTTTCCTCCGCAGTGCATACCAATTGTTGCTAAACTTGATTTAGTCATTTGCTTAGAGAAATACATGGCAATCTGACGAGCTTGTACAACTTCTCTTTTTCTTGTTTTTGATTTTAAAGTATCTATAGCCATATCGAAGTAATCGCAAACTACTTTTTGAATGTAATCGATAGATACTTCTTTGGCTGTATTTTTCACGAACTTGTCAACCATCTGACGGGCAAGGTCAAGGTTAACTGCTTTTTTATTTAATGAAGATTGTGCCAAAATAGAAATCAAGGCACCTTCTAATTCTCTAACATTTGTAGTAATACTGTATCCGATATATTCCACAACATCTTTTGGTAAATCCAATCCTTCCTGATACATTTTCTTTTCCAGAATGGCAATTCTGGTTTCTAATGCAGGTGTTTGAATATCTGCTGCCAATCCCCATTTAAATCTTGATAGCAGACGTTGCTCCATTCCGATTATTTCAACCGGAGCTTTGTCTGCTGTTAAAACAATTTGTTTTCCTGATTGGTGTAAATGATTAAATATATGGAAGAATACATCCTGTGTTTTTGGTTTTCCACCAAAGAACTGAACATCATCAATAATTAGTACATCTATCATTTGGTAGAAGTGGATAAAATCATTTTGCTCATTATTTCTTACGGCATCAATAAATTGGTGTGTAAATTTTTCTGATGAAACATAAAGAACAGTTTTACTTGGAAATCTATTTTTTACATCAATACCAATAGCGTGAGCTAAGTGAGTTTTTCCTAATCCAACACCACCATAGATTAATAATGGATTAAAAGCAGTTCCTCCTGGATTTTTAGCAACTGCAAAACCGGCAGATCTCGCTAAGCGATTACAATCTCCTTCAACAAAGTTGTTAAATGAGTAGTTGGGGTTTAATTGAGAATCAACATTAATCTTTTTAAGACCAGGAATAATAAATGGGTTTCGTATAGATTTGTCTTTATTTAAATCTATCGGCATAGAAACGGGGTGGTTTTTAAGTGCTTGCCTGTTGGTGGCAGGAATTTTTACTGTATATGGTTTAGAACCTGTCCGGCTATTTTCCATTACAATGCTGTACTCTAATCTTCCTTCGGGACCTAATTCTTTTTTAATTGTTTTTTTAAGGATATTAACATAATGTTCTTCTAACCATTCGTAAAAGAACTGACTTGGAACCTGTATGGTTAATACATTACTCTTTAATTTAATAGGGGTTATGGGCTCAAACCAAGTTTTATAGCTTTGTAAACTAACATTGTCCTTAATAACTTGGAGACAACTCTCCCACACTAAATTAAAGTCTTTTTGCATTTTAATAAGCTCTTGTATTTATCGTTAAAAAATTATTTCCCAAAATTTAACGAATGATTTTAAAGCTTGGTTGTTGATAAATAATTGTTAATTATTTATTTGGATAATGCCTTTAAAATCAATACTTTCTGTTCGAAAGCTACGTTTGAATTTTGCTCTAACAAATATTTGAATAAAAAAGTGAAAAAAAAAACTTTTTTGCTATTGTTTTTTTAATTTTTTTTTATTCAACTCTAATGTTCTCAGACTTAAGAGAATAATCTTTTTTGTTGTCATGAATAAAAATGTTGATTTTACCCAAATTGATTCCTGCCCATCCAACCTGATTTATTATAGTTTCATTACCTGAGAGGTTTTTAATTTTTGTAGGTTTATCAAGGAAAGTATGGGTATGCCCACCAATAATAAGGTCAATATTTTTGGTTTTTTTAGCTAAAATAATATCCGAAATCTGATAGGTATTGTATTCATAACCCAGATGTGATAAACAAATAACCAAGTGGCAGTTTTCAACATCTTTTAAATGGGTGGCTATCCTATTGGCAATCGGAACAGGGTTGTTATAAATCGTTTCTTTGTACATTTTTTTATCTACAAGGCCATCTAATTCCACTCCTAATCCGAAAATACCGATTTTAATACCATCTTTTATAATAATATGATGTTCTTTTATTTTGCCATTTAGTACTGTATTTGTGAAATCATAATTGGCATTTACAAACGGGAATTTTGCATGAGGAAGCATATCGTTCAGTCCATCAATACCATTATCAAAATCATGATTACCAATGGTTGCCACATCGTACTGCATTAAACTCATCAGTTTAAAATCAATCTCACCTTTATATATATTAAAGTAAGGTGTACCTTGAAAAATATCTCCTGCATCTAGCAACAATACGTTTTTTTCTTCACTTCTTATTTTTTGAATAATTGCTGCTCTTCGTGCAGCACCACCTAAACCAGGGTATTTAGGGTCATTCATAGGAAATGGTTCCACACGGCTATGTACATCGTTCGTATGAAGAATGGTAATCTCAGTATAGTTTCTCTTTTTGGAGGCAAAAGAACGAAATGGTATCAGGTTTAGAAAAGATAAACCAATTCCACTTATTAATGTTTGTTTGATGAATGTCCTTCTTTTACTCAAAAGTTATCCTCCCATCTATTTTACCAATCAATTGTTTTCCTTTTTTATTTTCAGCTATACAATATTGAATAATGGCATCTCTTAATTTTATTCCAACAGGTTCAACGCTAATAGGGTTCAAGAAAAAACTCATGTTATCGCCACCATGAGCCAGATAATCTGAAGTAAGAATTTTTATTTTTGTTTTGTGAGTCCAATCTTCTACAATTTCTGTTTTGTTGTCTTTAAAACTAATAGATAGATTACCTGCAATTGGTTGCCCTCCGGCTTTTTGTAGGTACTCGTAAATATTGTTTAGGCTGTCGTATTGAATTGTCACAATCACCAATTCATTCTCAAAAGGCATCAATTCAAAGATTTTTCCTCTTGTAATTTCTCCTTTAGGGAGAGAAGTTCTTAAGCCACCAAAGTTTAATAAACAAAAATCAATACTATCATTATCTAAAGGTTGATATAGTTTGTTTGCAATCTCCAAACTTAAATCTGCTACTAAATTGCCTAGTTTGGTTTGTGCTTTTCCTTTTTCTTTTGGAAATTCTTCTGAAGAAATCACCAATACTTCATTCATTTCCTTTTCAAGTTTTTCTTTATAAGGTTGAATTAGGGAATCGGTTTGTTGGTCGTTTGTAATACCTGAATTCATTGGTATTGACGAATGACCGGTCTTGAAATAAGTGGAGGGGCTACATTGTACAATTAACAGTGCGGTTAAAAGAAAGATGAAATAGTTACTATATTTTCTCAACAGAATAATGGTTATTTTAGCCGACTAAATTAGGATATAAAATTAGTATGTATAAATCGAAAACAAAAATAAGAGTAAGATATTCAGAAACCGACATGATGGGCTATGTTTATTATGGTAATTATGCTAGTTATTTTGAGGTAGGGAGAGTTGAAGCTATTAGACAATTAGGACTTAGTTATAGAAAAATGGAAGATGACGGAATAGCCTTACCTGTTATAGATTACTCCATTAAATATTTTAAACCTGC
>CAYRAD010000317.1:0-3528 GCA_964422135.1 uncultured Vicingus sp. | reverse complement strand
ATTAATAATACCAGAAATATTCAAGCTAAACCCCCAATCTCCAACATTTGGTTTAAACTCATTTTCAACAACAACTTCATTTTTTGATTCATCTTCTTTTGGGGCTTCTTCCTGAGCTTTCACTAAAATATTTGAAACAAAAAACAATGCAGAAATAATTACTATCTTTTTCATCTTTTAATTTTTTTATATCGTTATAACTTAATTGATCAACATTTATTTTAAATCGCAGTGAAATTAATTATTTCTTTAGTATTCAACCAAATAAATTACAGCATTCTTTATCTTTGGAAAGATGATAAGAATTGGTTTAATATCTGATACTCATAGTTATTTAGATCCTAAAGTTGAAAAGTATTTTAAGGAATGTGACGAAATTTGGCACATTGGTGATGTTGGAAACATTGAAGTGATAAAAAAATTAACAAAAATAAAACCAGTAAGAGGTGTTTATGGAAATATCGATGGGCAAGATATTCGTAAAATTTTTCCTAAGGAACTAAAATTTAAATGTGAAGAAGTAAAGGTATGGTTAGTTCATATAGGAGGTTATCCAAACAGGTATGCAAAAGATGTAAAAGAGAAAATAAAGATGAACCCTCCTGATTTGTTTATTAGCGGACATTCTCATATCCTTAAAGTTATTTATGATAAAAAATTGAACTTATTGCACATCAATCCCGGATCAGCAGGGAAAAGTGGCTTTCATAAAGTAAAAACTATTGTACGTTTTACGATTGACAAAAAGAATATTAAAGATTTAGAAGTAATTGAATTAGGAAGCAAATAGAAATCTAAGTTTTATTATTTTTTCTTATTGTAGGTTTTTAAGTTAATAATACATTTGCATCACAAACTAGCTGAGTAAATGAATCCATTATTAGAAGAATTTAAAACTCCTTTTCAAACCTCTCCGTTTTCGAAAATAAAAAACGAACACTTTAAGCCTGCTTTTGATAAAGCCATTGAACTTACTAAAAAAGAGATTGATGATATCGTCAACAATACTGAAACTCCTACTTTTAACAATACGATAGCTGCTTTAGATTATAGTGGAGAATTATTAAGTAGAATATCTGGCATCTTTTTTAATCTTAATTCAGCTGAAACTTCGGATGAAATTATAGCAATTGCTCAACAAGTTACCCCCCTCCTATCTGAACTAAGAAATGATATTGGTTTAAATCAAAAACTGTTTCAACGTATTAAAACGGTTTATGAAAACAGAAAAAATATTAAACTGACTCCTGAAGAATCCACCTTACTCGAAAAAAAATATAAAAGCTTTGTCCGTAATGGGGCTAATTTAAATGACAATGACAAAAAAAAGTTAAGAACCATTGATAAAGAGTTAGCTAAAACTTCTTTAACATTTGGAGAAAATATTTTAGCAGCCACAAATAATTTCGAATTACACATCACCAATAAAAAAGACCTTTCTGGATTGCCCGATGGGATTATTGAAGCTGCTGCTATATCTGCAAAAGAAAAACAAAAAAAAGGCTGGATATTTACCTTACATGCACCAAGTTATATCCCTTTTATGACTTATGTTGATAATAGGGAATTACGAAAAGAAATGGCTTTTGCTTCCGGTTCAAAAAACTTTAAAGATGATGAATTTGACAATCAAAAAAATGTTTTAAAAATAGTCGAACTTCGTTATCAAAGGGCAAATTTATTAGGCTATAAAAATCATGCAGAATTTGTTTTAGAAGAACAAATGGCTACAAGCCCTGAAATAGTCTCGGATTTTTTAAACGATTTGTTGAATAAATCGAAAGCTGTAGCTTTAGCTGAAACCGAACGTTTAAATAATTTTTCTAAAAAAATAAATGGTCTTGTACCTATACAAACCTGGGATTCTGCTTACTATGCTGAAAAATTAAAACAAAAATTATTCGACTTAGATGATGAAAAATTAAAGCCCTATTTTAAACTTGAAAATGTTATTCAAGGAGTTTTTACAATATCCAACAAACTATATGGCTTGAATTTCGAAGAAGTAAATGATATTGATAAATATCATGAAGATGTAAAAACTTATAAAGTAACCGATGAAGGAAATGGATATATTGCTATTTTTTACGCAGATTATCATCCAAGAGAAGGAAAGCAAAACGGGGCATGGATGACTTCGTTAAATGATCAATATATTAAAGATCGAATTAACCATCGTCCACACGTTATTAATGTTTGTAATTTTACTAAACCTACTGCAACTAAACCATCCTTACTCACCTTTAACGAAGTAACTACTCTTTTTCATGAGTTCGGACATGCCTTACACGGCATGTTATCCAACACAACTTATCCCAGCTTATCAGGAACAAGTGTTTACAGAGATTTTGTTGAACTTCCATCACAAATGTTCGAAAATTGGTGCTATGAAAAAGAAGCATTAGAACTATTTGCATTTCATTACGAAACCGGAGAATTAATTCCAATTGAATTGATTGAAAAAATAAAATCTTCTTCGAACTTTATGGAAGCCAGCAAAATACTTCGACAGTTAAGTTTTGGAATGGTAGATATGGCATGGCATACAGCTAATCCAAAAGACATCAAAGACGTGAGCAAATTTGAAAAACAAGCAATGAAAGAGGCAACAATCTATCCTCCAATAGATGGAACTTGTTTAAGTACTGCTTTTTCTCATATTTTTCAGGGAGGATATGCTTCGGGCTATTATTCCTATAAATGGGCAGAGGTATTGGATGCAGATGCTTTCGAATATTTTAAATCGAATGGAATATTCAATAAAAAATTAGGGAATAAATTCAAAGAAAATATTTTATCAAAAGGTGGTTCTGAACATCCTATGAAATTGTATAAAAGATTTAGAGGAAAAGAACCCGACAATAGTGCTTTATTGAAAAGAGCAGGATTGTTAAATTGAATGGTAAATAGTGAACAGAAAGTAATGTGTAAATTATCTCGCTAATTACTAAAACTATAAACCAAAAATCAATAACCAATTAACGTAACCGATCAGCAGCTCTAACAAGGTCTTCATCTTTTTTGATAAAACGAATGGCTAAATAGGTTAAAATCAATGATATAACCGGAATTACAGCTCCAAATTTATAATTAACCAGCACATCATTGGCATTTGGACCAATAGCTGTTTTAGCGGTATCACTGTACATAACAATAGCCGCAATTTGTAATGCAATTAATAAAATATTAAGCTTTGCCAACTTCATTTGCAACTGCCTATTTTTAAATAGAAAAATAATAACTAATGCCACTAAAACTACCAATCCTTGCATAACTCCTATTCCCATGTTTTTAGAAATAACCTCTGTAGAATCTACCACATTAACCGTTTTATACGCATTCATTAAATAAGTAGCTTCATAACCAGTAAATTCTAAAATCGGTAGGTACGAAAACAAAGACCCTAAGATGATTACTAAAACTAAAAATATTGTTTGTATCCGTTGTATCATAATCAAAAATTTTAGCAAAGATAAACATCTCGAATAAACAATAAAATGTTAATGAATTCATTTTAATAGTTATTCT